>NZ_JAHRFC010000020.1:0-31006 GCF_020883015.1 Microcoleus sp. CAWBG640 | reverse complement strand
AGTCTTTGTCCGCCAACAAAAGTACCATTGGAACTGCCACAATCCACAAGCTGATACCGCTGTTTTCCTTGTTCGTCATTGGCCCGACGGATTTGAGCATGGTAGCGGGAACTTTGCGGATCTTGTAACACTAAAGTATTGCTCGGTTCCCGTCCGATGGTAAAGGGATTGGCGGTGAGGGCGATCGCCTGTCCTGAAAGTTTGTATACTAAGTGTGCGGTTGTTTGGCGATCGCTACTTGCCAATACCGTGGGTGCAAGTTGGGGGCGATTCTGGGGTGCTGGTAAACTATTTTGACCCAGTTGTGCTGTGAGTTCTTGTAAATCGCGATCGAATCCGGCGCTATCAGAAGTTGGCAGACTTGCAGGAGATTGAGCTGATATTAAGTTTAACTGTTGTACGGGAGCTTGAGGCAGAATTGGCCGCCCTGCTTCGGCAATTCTCATTTGTAGGGAGGCGGAATTTTCTGCTTCTTGTCTGGCGCTCATTCCTTCAACTTGGCGAATCACTCCGTTTGTTTCGGGAAAGCTGACATCGCCAATTCTGACATCTTCTAAGGTGAATCCTAAAGTGTAGAAATCTTGGACGCGATCGAGCAAATTTTGGCGCAGCAACAGCCTTCCTTGACTGATAAGCTGGTTGAGGGGAATTTGCCCGATCGCAACTCCCATGCAATCTTTCACAGCACTTGCTAAAGCTGCGATGGGATCTGACAATTCCAAAGCTACTCTTTTGGGGTCTATAACTTGATAAATAACTGTCAGTGTAGCATCAATTAAAAACCGGTCTTTCGACAAAAAATCGCCCTGGGATTGCACGTCCAAGTTACGCAGTTTGGTATCTACCAGGACAATTTGACACTGTTCCAGTAAGGGAAGGGCGAAGGTGAAATGGCGTCCCGCTTTCAGGGTACGCACCACGCGACCGTTTTTGACCACCAAACCCGCGTAACCGGCCCCAATAAAGTCCATGCTAAAGCCGGCCCAGCGTTCGGGTGTAACGGTTTGAATCAGGGGAGAAGCGTTGTTCATGGGAGGAGTTGAGGGAAGGGAGATTCTACTGTTAGGGTAACAAATTGCTGGGGGCGAGCGATCGGGCAGTGTGCCGGTTCAGCAACCTCTATTGTATACTTCAGGACTCCGGGTGATTCAGCCCGGACTGAATCTAGTTTGCATCTAGTTGGTAGCCAGAGTCATCTAGATGCTGTTTGGAGTCAAATATAGAAGCAATTAACTGCTTAGTTAATTGCGATTGTCAAAAAATAGTTTATCCCTCAATTATAACTACTTGGGAATCGCCACCAAAGTTATAGAATTAGCTGGGTAAGTAGCCCCAAATCCCGCAGCGCTGACACCCAAATCGCTCTGACGCACAATCGCCCCCAAATTCGCCTTGCTGTAAGTATAAACTTGAGCCTTACCCCCTGGATTAAACCCTTTCAAACTCAAATTGCTAGTGATATTATTCGGAGTTTTATTAATAACTACCAGGGTCAAAACACCGTCTATACTCCGATGAGCACCATAGATTGATAAAAGTCCTTGATTAGTGCTACGGGAGCGCACCCAAGTATCACCATACTTACCACCTTTGCCATCATAATTCATGTACATTCGGAAAGCATAAGCCCCCGGTTCCGATGACTGAGGAGGTCCCCAGAGCGTAGCTAAATCCACTTGTTCCCGCCCAAAAATGCCCAGGATATCTGCCTGGGTCAAAGCCCCATTTATCGAGTCTAAAGCGCCCCAATTGTATTCAGTAATTGCCAGTTTTGTACCTGGATAATCTTGCTTGATCCACTGTTTAAACCTGGGAAGAATTGTGAGGGGAGGATTGTATTTTCCAATCCAACTTTCATCAGTATAAGTTGCATCCCAGAGAGAACGAGTCGATCGCAGCCGCAGCGCTTGGGTTTTGGCATCACCGGCGGGACAAAGGGCTATACAGGTATTCTCCGCCGAAGGATAATAGTGTTCGTCAAAATAATCGAGAATCCGCACACCTTTGTTTGTTTCGTAAGCGCGCATTTGCTGCAAATACCACCGCGCAAACCAGACACCGCCGTGTTTTTGGCGATCGCCCTCAACGCCAGAATCCACATAGACAGGCCAGCCAAAATCCGATGGTCCTAGTACCTTAGCGCTAGGATCTGTCGCTTTTACCATGGAGGCATATTGGTAAGTGCGATCGCGCAATTCATCGTAACTCGTCGGTTCTGGATGAACATCGCGGTGAGTATTTCCCCAGCCACTTGGTTCGTTGTCCATTTGGTAAATTTGGACACCACCTTTCGCGGCAGTACCGTGGGTTTTAACTAAGTGTTGAACCCACCGCTTTTGTAAATTTGGGTCGCTAACAATACTGACATCCAGCCGATTATTATTAGTAATTACAGTACCATCGGGACGCTTACCATTGCCGCATTTATCACCTTCTGGAAAAATGTAAGGATTAGTTTTTTCTTGGGGGCCATATTTCGATACTCTAAAACCACAGTTCCAAGTGCTAAACTTATTGACATAGCCAATCATGGGAATAGTAACAATACTTTTACTACCATTGGTGCGGTTAGTTTTGATGATTTTATCTATAGAATCGCCGGGAATAGGATTTTTATTGTCCCCACCACCCACGAAAAAAAAGTCATCACCAGCATTGGAGGAATCAACAAGCCAATTGTAGCGACTGGTGTGATTAGCCCCCCAGCGTTCCACTGGTATTCGCAACTCCTGGGCTAAGGTCCGATCTATGGCATAATTATTCATACCATAGATGTCGGGGCTGATGGAATGGCGATCGGCTGTAACGTCAACAGACAAGGCTAAACTACTGGTTTGGGCTATACTATTTTTGATATAAGCTGTGGTTACGACAATTGCGAAAGCGACGATTAAACCCAATAAAAATAGGACAAGCCAACGAGGTTTATTTTCGGGAGACTGCAATAAAAATCGTAAATTCATTAATTTTATGATATAGTGTTTAGTAAGGCTTGTTTAAAATCTACTGCACTTTTGTAATAAATTTCAGGATTGTCGATTAAAGCGCGATCGATTACGGTGGCTAGCGGTTGAGGGATTGACGAAGTGCGATCGCCAATAGGAACCGCATCATTATCCAACACAGCCCGAAACGGGTCTAATCCCACAAAATTGCGCGGCGAATATCCCGTCAACATCACATACAAACAAGCCGCCACCGCCCAAACATCAACCTCCGGTTGCGCGTACTTATAATCAAGCACTTGCTGTCGCGGCATAAAATACGGCGTACCCACTTGAGAACCCGTCATAGTTTGACCACTTAAACCCGCTTGATCGAAAGCCTTTGCTAACCCATAATCCCCAATCTTCGCAACTTGTTTCCCGCCAATATTCGCCAGAAAAATATTCCCCGGCTTCAAATCCCGGTGAATCAAACCCCGTCCTTTAGCAAAACTACCATCAGCCAATCTGACATTCGGAATTTCCGCATTGTGCGTATAAGTCAAACCATCTAAGACTTGTGTAATAATACCTACAGATTCAGCGATCGGCAAAGTGCTGACACCGCGTTTTTGCATCAAATCAACAACGCTACCACCCTCGCAGTATTCCATCGTAAAAAAGAAAGTTTCATCAGCATAACCAGATTTTTTAAATCCTACCACATTGGGATGTTTCAAACATTTAGTATTATCAACCTCCCGCAAAAACCAATTAACCGCCCGCTGATTCGCCGCCACCTTTGGTAACATCACCTTCAGCGCAACTTCTTCATTAGTTTGCTTGTGTCGCGCCAAATAAACCAAACTAAAACCACCCTTACCCAACTCCTTCAGCAAAACATAATCACCGAGAACTCCAATATTATTTTGACCGCCCACAGCTTTCAACAAAAAAGCTTTGAGCATTTCCCACAGATTCTCTTGATTTGAGGGAATAGTAGGGGGTGATTGTTGTTGGGCTGTTTTGGCATTTTCCGGGTCAAGGGCAACAGCAACTCGAAAAGAAGTATCGCTGAGTGTAAATTCATCTCCCTCCCCCAAATCATACTCTGGGAATTGAATTTGAGCCGCCTCTTCGGGAGTTTGATGAGCTTCTCGCTGACCAATTTTCTTGCTATTCACAAAAGTACCATTTTTGCTACCAAAATCGCGGATGCGGATATCGGGAGGATTAATATCTAGCAAACAATGATAGCGGGAAATCGTGCGGTGTTGGTCGTCATCGGGAATATTGGGGTAGCAATCTTTGGCGCGGCCAATAATGCAAGTTGTGCGGGTGTCAAAGATAAATTCTTTACCTTTGAGATTGCCTGCGGTGATGGTGAGGGTAACTTTTGAAGTCATATAGATTGTGAATTATGAATTTTGGATTTTGGATTATAGACACTCTTGCTCCCCACCCTTAACAAAGGGCTAACTCTTGCTCCCCCCCTTAGCAAGGGGGGGCTGGGGGGGGGTAAAAGAATTGATGCAATAAACGATTAAATCTAATCTACCCTCCTAACTCTTGCTCCCCCCCTTAGCAAGGGGGGGCTGGGGGGGGTAAAACACCCGATGTTCTCAACGATTTAATCCCCTCCACAATCACCTCTAAAACCCCATCCAAATTATGATAAACATCATCATTAGTAAACCTCAAAAAATGAATTCTTGCCGACTCAATAAACTCTTGCCTTTCTGCATCATATTCTACAGCGCCATCCACAAAATGGCTGTCACCATCAACTTCCAGTGCTAACTTGATTTCTGGTGAATAGAAATCTAGCACAAATGCTGCTACACTATATTGTCTGCGAAATTTACAATTCTCAAGCTGTCTGTTTCTGATCCCTTTCCATAGTTCCTTTTCCGCTTCCGTCATTTCTCTGCGAAGCTTCTGTCGCTTAAATTTCTCAGAGCTTTTGTTGTAGAGTTTTGTCATTGTTATATAGGATTTTATTGTTGGTTGCTGGTATTTTAACCCCCCCCAGCCCCCCCTTGCTAAGGGGGGGAGTAAGAGTTAGTCCTCATGCAATAATTCATCAATGAATTCTTCCCGTTCATCCTCTGTCATTCCATCCCAGTCTTTTCCCCTTTGTGCCGCAGCCTGTCGCGCTTTTTCTGGGCCATCATGGGTTAACTTTGCCCAAGATTCCCAAGGCTGCATCAGCAATAGTTTTAATAATTCGTGTTTTTTGCGATCGGGTAATTTTTGAGCTAATTCAATTACTTGCTCATCGGTTAATGTTAATGTTGGCATCGATTCACCTCTCAGTAAAATCTGCTTTTTCAATATATCATAACACAAACAGCTATAGTCCTGGACGCGGGGGGTTGAGAAACCGGGTTTTTTACGACAATATATCGTTCCCGTCACAGATTCAAGAAAAACCCGGTTTCTTTGGCC
This sequence comes from Microcoleus sp. CAWBG640, assembly GCF_020883015.1. Taxonomy (NCBI): domain Bacteria; kingdom Bacillati; phylum Cyanobacteriota; class Cyanophyceae; order Oscillatoriales; family Microcoleaceae; genus Microcoleus; species Microcoleus sp. CAWBG640. The sequence continues at coordinate 25,634 of NZ_JAHRFC010000020.1, read as the reverse complement.
ACAATGTGTAAGTTCAGAAACCGGGTTTTTTACAACAATATATCGTTCCCGTCACAGATTCAAGAAAAACCCGGTTTCTTTGGCCACAGCGCGTAATTCCTGTAAGTATTCTTTGGCTTTGCTTCGATTCTTGGAGGCTGTTGGTTGGGCGACAGAAACCGGGTTTCTTCCTGAATCTGGGTGATGATGCGTAAATTATCGCAGAAACCCGGTTTCTTGGATGTAGCGCGGTGCTCAGAAACCGGGTTTCTTCCTAAATCTCGGTGAGGATGTTTAGATACTCGCAGAAACCCGGTTTCTTGGATGTAGCGCGGTGCTTATGGAGTTTGGAGGCTGTTGGTGGGGAGGTAGAAACCGGGTTTCTTCCTGAATCTGGGTGATGATGCGTAAATTATCGCAGAAACCCGGTTTCTTGGATGCGGAAGACCCGGAAATTTTAGCGGTGGCAGAAAAATTTGTTATTGCTAATTGTTACAACCCACAAGTCGCTGGCAACATTTTGGCTCAGTCTGGTCAGTGCCAGGTATCGGAAACGTAGACAGCGCAAAAGGTTTCGTGGTTTTAGCCTCTGTTATAAATCTTAACGAAACTCTGAAACGCTTAGATGTTACACTTTACAAGTCTCGACGCGAGAGAAGAGATACCACTCATGCCCACTATATGGGAGGTGTCCTTCTGGTGCTTTGGTGTTGAATTCTAATAATGATAAAAACCAACCACGCCAACCTATATGGATAGGCGCATAAACGCGATACACGCGATACCACCTCAACGCTTCCCATATTTCCCTAGGAATCTTCGCGGGACTGCGATACCCAAACGCTTCCCATATTTCCGCCGGAGTCTTCCCGCACGGCAGACTTTGATAGATGCGCTTCTGCACGCTAAAGCCGAAGCGCCCATTACTGTATTTTACCCAAAGTTGGTCAATAGTACGCAAGTCCTCGCAGGGAAAATTATCAATACTTTCTGTATCCAGCCATCCTTCTTCCTCCTTACCCGCCACTTTCAATATCACTCTTGTCGTTTCCTCATCGGCTTCTCGCCACTTTTTGGCCGCCAATAAATTCCGCAAGTTTATATAATCCATCCCCACGGCTGAAATCAATTGTACCTCATTAGCACCCTGTTTCGGCTCAGGGGAAGGTGCTAAGGCTGTCAATACTTGTTCTGCTGTCCATCTTTCTGCTCGCTCTTTTTTCAAACATCCCCTGATTATGGCCGTGAATGGTTCTGGTATTTTTGACCAGTCTATTTCTGGCTCTTCTTCCATAATCTTTTTCATTAACTGCGCTTCTGTATCTGCGGTAAATGGCGCGGTTCCTGTCAGGATTTCTGCTGTCATAATTCCCAAAGACCATATATCCCAACCTGTTGCGACTACTCCGTCGTAGGCTTCCGGGGGAACGTATAAGGTTGTACCTCTTCTATCGCTGGTTCTACCTGACTTTTTGGCGCTGATTTCTCGCAGCAATCCGAAGTCTGATACTTTCCATGTATTGACTACATATAGCAGGTTTGCTGGTTTGATGTCTCGGTGTACTTTTCGCGGATTTGATTGATGCAGGTAGTTTAATGCTGCTGCTGTTGCTTTGACTATTTCTCCCACTTCTGCTGGGGAGATTTTCCCGGTTTTTCGTTGTTTTTCTAGGGTGGTTTCGGCGATTTCCATTGCGATGAATAAATACTCGTCTTCTTTGACTTCGCATTCGCCTGCTGTGTAGCTGCGGATGAGGTTTTCGTGTTGCAGGTTGACTGCTGCTGTTAGTTCTGTTAGTTGTTTTTCGGCTTTGGTTTCATCTTCTTCTGGGGCGATTAGTTTGATTGCTACTTCTCTGATTAGTCTGTCTCTGATTACTTCATCTGCTTTGTATACGGCTCCGTATCCTCCACATCCTAGGTATTCTTGGAGGTGGTATTGGTTGTTGACTTTTTCGTCTAGTAGTTTTCTCCAATGTCTTTCTGGGTACATGATTTTACAAAGTACAATAATTAGGCTGATTTTCAATTATTATACAATCAATCTCTGGTTGCTTCCCAGTTTATTTGTCTTCTTTGGGATTTTGGGCGCGGTAGGTGACACCGAATCCGCCGCCACCGAGGATGGCTTCGATGATGTATTTGCCGTTGTGTATTTGTTGTTCGGGGGCCAGTGTCTCATGGCGGGTATGTGGGGGTGGAGAGGATGGTTTTGATTATAGCTGAGATGGGGGGAATTTTGTTGAGGATTTTTTTGGGGTGTTGAGAAACCGGGTTTTTCCGAGATTTTGGGTTGTAGTTAGGTATTGTCGCAAAAACCCGGTTTCTGGAGGCTTTGGGTGAGGCTGAGAAACCGGGTTTTTCGGAGTTTTTGGGTTGTAGTTAGGTATTGTCGCAAAAACCCGGTTTCTGGAGGTTTTGGGTGAGGCTGAGAAACCGGGTTTTTTCCGAGATTTTGGGTTGTAGTTAGGTATTGTCGCAAAAACCCGGTTTCTGGAGGTTTTGGGTGAGGCTGAGAAACCGGGTTTTTCGGAGATTTTGGGTTGTAGTTAGGTATTGTCGCAAAAACCCGGTTTCTGGAGGTTTTGGGTGAGGCTGAGAAACCGGGTTTTTCGGAGTTTTTGGGTTGTAGTTAGGTATTGTCGCAAAAACCCGGTTTCTGGAGTCTTCGCGCTGAGAAACCGGGTTTTTCCGAGATTTAGGTGACAGTTTTAATTTGGGAAAAAACCCGGTTTCAATCTTAAGTGTAAGCCTCGATCGGCAAACAAGAACAGACAAAATTACGATCGCCAAACGCATTATCTATCCTTCCCACCGCCGGCCAAAACTTATGTTCGCGAGTCCAAGGAGTCGGATAAGCTGCTTGGGCGCGAGTATAAGGATGATTCCACTCATCAACCATCAGAGATTCTGCGGTGTGCGGTGCATTTTTCAACACATTATTTTGCGCGTCAACATTACCATTTTCAATCTCCGCAATTTCGGCTCGAATCGCAATCATCGCATCGCAAAAACGGTCTAATTCCTGCTTCGATTCGCTTTCCGTCGGTTCCACCATCACCGTACCGGCGACTGGCCAAGAAACTGTCGGCGCGTGATAGCCGTAATCCATCAACCGTTTAGCGATATCTTCCACTTCAATACCTGCGGTTTTCTTGAGAAGTCGTAAATCCAGAATGCACTCGTGGGCGACTAAACCCGATTTCCCTTTGTACAAAACTGGATAATAGGATTCTAACCGCTGCGCCATATAATTAGCATTCAGAATTGCTACTTTTGTCGCCTCAGTTAAACCAACTCCTCCCATCATCCGAATGTACATCCAAGAAATAGTCAAAATGCTGGCACTTCCCCAAGGGGCCGCCGAAACAGCACCAACTGATGTTTGTTGACTGTTGACTGTTCGCTGTTGACTGTTCGCTGTTGACTGTTCGCTGTTAAAAATAGAAGTGCTGGGCAAAAATTCCACCAAATGAGACATCACCCCAATGGGCCCCATACCAGGCCCGCCACCCCCGTGAGGAATGCAGAAAGTTTTGTGCAAATTCAAGTGACAAACATCAGCACCAAAATCACCAGGGCGGCACAAACCAACTTGAGCATTCATATTTGCGCCGTCCATATAAACCTGTCCGCCGGCTTGATGCACAATCTCGCAAATTTCTTTGATTTCTGCTTCAAAAACGCCGTGGGTAGATGGATATGTTACCATCAATGCAGCCAGTTCATTTTTGTACTTTTCGGCTTTTTTCTGCAAGTCAGCCACATCAATATTGCCTTGAGAATCGCAGTCAACCGCAACTACTTTCATCCCCGCCATAACTGCGCTAGCTGGATTTGTACCGTGGGCTGACTGGGGAATTAAACAGATATTGCGGTGAGATTCGCCTCGGTGTTCGTGGTATTGACGAATTACTAACAAACCTGCATATTCACCTTGGGAACCTGCGTTTGGTTGCAAAGAAATTCCGGCAAAACCTGTGATTTCTGCCAGCCACTGTTCGAGTTGCACAAACATCATTTGATAGCCGCGAGTTTGATGGCTTGGTGCGAAGGGGTGAATCTTGCTAAATTCGGGCCAACTCACGGGCAACATTTCCGCTGTTGCATTCAATTTCATTGTACAGGAACCCAAGGGAATCATCGACGTATTCAGCGATAAATCCTTGGCTTCCAATCGGTGCATATAGCGCAAAAGTTCGGTTTCCGAGTGGTAGCTGTTGAAAACTGGATGGGTGAGGTAGCTGCTGGTCCGATCGCAAAAAGCCGGATAAACTAAAGATGAACTAAAATCATCCGCATCTAGCGACATACTCACAAAAATATCGCCGTCAGCATTGATAGCATCTTTCTCCTCTGCAAAAATTGCCCACAGCTTTTTGACATCGCCCGCAGTCACGGTTTCATCCAAACTAATTCCCACCGTTTTTTCATCAAAAACTCGGAGATTAATCTGGTGAACTTCCGCAGCATCTAAAACTTCGGATAGTTGCTTATTTCCCAATTCTACCCGCAGAGTATCGAAGAAAGGTTCATCACCAATTTTGTATCCGAGGCTTTTCAAACCGGAAGCCAAAAGTGCAGTTAAATCGCGTACTTTTTCTGCTATTTCTTTTAGCCCTTGTGGGCCGTGATAAACAGCATACATACCCGCCATTACTGCTAGCAAAACTTGAGCCGTACAAATATTGCTAGTTGCTTTTTCGCGGCGGATGTGCTGTTCGCGAGTTTGTAATGCCAAACGCAAAGCAGATTTGCCGTTAGCATCTTTGGAAACGCCAACAATTCGCCCCGGAACTTGCCGTTTAAACTCTTCTCGCGTGGCGAAATAGGCTGCGTGAGGCCCTCCGAATCCGAGGGGAATTCCGAAGCGCTGGGTGCTTCCTACGGCTATGTCAGCGCCGAATTCGCCTGGGGGTTTGAGCAGGCAAAGGCTCAAAATGTCGGCGGCTACTGTGACTAATGCGCCGACTTCGTGAGCTGATGCGATAAAGTCTGTATAGTCGTAAATTGCGCCGTCTGTTGCAGGATATTGTAGCAGGGCACCGAAGATTGTGCGATCGCACTTAAAGTCTCGATGGTCGCCTACAATCACTTCAATTCCCAAGGGCTTAGCGCGAGTTTGCACCACTTCAATGGTTTGAGGATGGCAATCTTGAGCGACAAAAAACGCTTTTCCCTTATTTTTGGATACACCGTAACTCACCGCCATCGCTTCGGCTGCGGCAGTCCCTTCATCCAGCAAGGAAGCGTTGGCAATTTCCAAACCAGTGAGGTCAATAATCATGGTTTGGAAGTTTAGCAAAGCTTCCAATCGCCCTTGGGCAATTTCAGCTTGATAGGGAGTATAGGATGTATACCAGCCGGGATTTTCGAGGATATTGCGCCCGATGACTGGGGGTGTGATGCAGTCGTGATATCCTGTGCCGATGTACGATCGAAATACCTGATTTTTTGCCGCAATTTCTTTCAATTCTGCCAATGCAGCATACTCGCTTTTGGCAGCAAGTAATTCCAGGGGTTGCTGGATGCGAATCGCCGCCGGAATTGTCTTGTCAATCAAATCATCGAGGCTATCGATGCCCAAAACATCGAGCATTTCCTGGATTTCCCTTGGTGTCGGGCCAATGTGCCGGCACGCAAAACCATCGATGGGAGTGAGCTTTTGCTGCTGATTCGACTCAATTTGAGAACTGTAGAGTACCAAGGCGGATTCTCCTGAATAGACTTTTACTTCTTTGTTTGTAACATTTTGCAAAGGAAGAAGGAAGTTCGGCAACAGATTTTGTAATGGATTTAACGGATAGGAGGAAGTTCGGCTACGGATTTTGTAACGGATTTAACGGATGTAGATCAAATCCTCTCTTCATCGGAATTATTCATCTCTCTCTGAATCTCCCTCTGCGTTCTCTGCGTTCTCTGCGGTTAAATCATGACCATGCAACCGGAATTGATATAACTGACAGAAGGAAAAGGGGAAAGGGGAGAGATGGCTACGAATGCCCCATACTTTCGGCCCCATACCCCATTCCCTATTCCCTATTCCCTATTCCCTATTTCCTATTCCCTATTCCCCTTCGACCATTTGGCGATACTCCTCGACTGACAAAGCCTCATCGACTTCACTGGGATTGTCAACGCGCACTTTCAACAGCCAGCCAGCGCCATAGGCATCTTCCGCTAAATTCTCAGGAGATTCTACAATGGCATCATTGCGTTCGATGACAGTTCCCGTAACGGGTGCTTTCAAGTCTTCAACAGCTTTCACTGACTCGACTGTACCGAAAGCTTCGCCTTTTTCCAGGGTTTCGCCGACTTCTGGTAATTCCAGAAATACGATATCACCTAGTTGATCCACTGCAAAGGCGCTGATGCCGATAGTGGCAATTTCGCCTTCGAGTCTGATGTATTCGTGGGTGTCTAGGTATTTCAAGTCATCGGGGTATTCTAGTGCCATGTCTTTTCTCGCAATAAATAAAGTATCCACTAAATCTTATTAAACTATGGTCATTTAGTGATGGCAAACAAGAATAGGAAAAATATTAAACGCTTGCTTTTGGGAGATTTTTCTGTCAAACGACTGATGCGCTCTATTATTTTTATTTACGCATTTCTGTGTTTTTATGCTTTCTTTTTTTCAGAACCCCTAATTTTTCAACATCCCCCATCTAGTCAGAGTGATAGCAGGGAAGTTATCAAAATTAACTCAGCTAATGGCTTGAAAATTTCTGCCCTTCATTTTCCTAACCCGCAAGCTAAATATACCATACTTTACAGTCACGGGAATGCGGAAGATTTGAGCGGAATTTTGTGGGTAATGGGAGAGATTCGAGATAGCGGCTTTGCTGTGTTTGCCTATGATTATCAAGGTTACGGCACCAGTCAGGGAAAGCCTTCTGAGTATAATACTTATCGTGATATTGAGGCTGCTTACAATTATTTAACGCTACAGTTGGGAGTACCTGCAAAGCAAATTATTGTTTACGGGCGTTCTGTGGGTGGTGGGCCGGCAATTGATTTAGCTTCGCGACAATCTGTCGGTGGTTTGGTGGTTGAAAGTTCGTTTGTTTCGGCTTTTCGGGTGTTGACGCGGATTCCGATTTTACCCTTTGATAAGTTTGTGAATATTGATAAGATTGGCAAAGTGCGATCGCCTGTTTTGGTGATTCACGGTAAGGCCGATGAGGTGGTTCATTTTTGGCATGGAGAGCAGTTATTGGCTGCCGCCAAGGAGCCGAAATTGAATTTTTGGGTCGATGGGGCCGGTCACAATGATTTGATGGATGTGGCGGGCGATCGGTATGCTGAAACTTTGCGAAAATTTGCTAAGCTAGTCGATGAATCTTCTCTACCAAAATTATGAGCAACGGGCTCGCGTGCCCGTTCCCCAAGAAGAAATACATTTTATGGTGGGGTGGGCACGCGAGCCCGCCCCTGAATTAATCCTAACTTACTTAAGTTAACTCTGTCGGTTTGGCGATCGATAAAATGGTTTTTTCACTACCCTAGCTGGATAATTTTTGCCGCGAATTTCCACTTCTAGTTCCTGACCAATTTTAGCTAGTTTTGTGGGAACATAGGCAAGGGCGATCGGTTTATTCAAAGTCGGTGACAAGGTACCGCTAGTAACTTCTCCTACTTTTTCACTTTCAAAGATTACCGGATAACCGTGACGCGCAATGTGCTTCCCTGCCATTTCTAGCCCTACTAACCGCTTGGAAACTCCACTCGCTTTCTGCTGTTCCAAAACCTCGCGGCCAATAAAATCGCCTTTGGTATCGAGGTGAACAACCCAACCTAATCCAGCTTCTAAAGGTGTCGTATTATAGTCGATATCTTGACCGTACAATGCCATTGCTGCTTCTAAACGCAAGGTGTCTCTCGCACCCAAACCGCAGGGTACAACCCCCGCAGTTAATAATTGTTGCCACAGTTCTTTTCCTACTGCTGCATCGACCATAATCTCAAACCCATCTTCACCTGTATAGCCAGTCCTAGCGATAAAACTTGGCTGTCCCAACAGGTTTGTTTCTAAGTGACCGAAGGCTTTAATTGGCGTGAGGTCGTCGGTAACTAAGGGCTGGAGGTAAGTGACAGCTTCCGGCCCTTGAATTGCGATTAAAACTTTGTCTGGTGAAATGTCTGTAAAACTGACACCGCTTAATTCTAAGTGGGCTGCTATCCAAGCTTTGTCTCGGATGCGAGTGGCGGCGTTGACAATGATGACAGCCCGTTCTTCGCTAGTGGTGGCATCGGGTTCTTGGCAGTAGAAAATGATGTCATCTAAGATGCAGCCTTGGGCATTTAACAATACTGTATATTGAGCTTGACCTGGTTGCAATCGACTTAAGTCTGAGGGCACTAAGGGTTGAAATTTAGCCCTTAATTGTTTCCCTCTCAAACCAAATTTTCCCATGTGGGAAATGTCGAACATTCCTACTTGCGATCGCACAGTTTGATGTTCGGTGCTCAGACCGCTGTACTGCACCGCCATCTCCCACCCGGAAAAGGGGACCATCCGAGCTTTGAGTTCTAATGATAGGTCGTACAGAGGTGTGCGGGCAAGTGGGCTCGGATTCTCTGGATTGTTGGATTCAGTTGACTTGGCCACAGGTAGCGCTTTGGTTGCGGTAGAGTATTTTGATTTTACCAAACATGGAGTTGGTATTTCTGGGCGATCGACTGGAGGATAATTCAGTGATGTTGCTTGAGGATGGGTAGAATGTCGGTTTTAGGTTGCTAATAGTTGATTTCCCATTCTGCACCCCTCCCCCAAACCTCAAATTTACCAAAGAGCAAAAGATGGCAATTACCGATCTCTTCAAGGAAGGCAACAAGCCCAACATCGTTATCATCACCCGATCGTATTCGCGATCGAAATGTACCAGCTCCAGAAACTGAGACTGTCTTATTTGTGGACTGGTTCTGTGAATGGCATCAAGCTTCAAATTTGGGCAACTTGGCTGTTTTATGCGGTGCTGCTTGATGTGGCTGATGCCGTTGCTGACGAATTGTCACTTTGTACTGAGCAGATTTCTTGAGAAATGCTGTTTCTAGGAACCAGTTAACAAATATCAACGCAAATTATCCGGTACTTTTGCTGAGGGTAGATCTAAGTAATTGTAAACAATGCGCGAAATTCGCCGCACAAAATCTCTCACAATCGGGTCATTATAAGGACGTTTGACAAAAATTGCCGCCAAATAACGCTTCCCATTTGGCATATCAATAATTCCCGCATCGCCAACTACAAAGCCAATATCTCCCGTTTTGTCGGCAATTACTGCTCCCGCCCCTAAACCGGAAGGAAGCAGGGTTCTAGTTGTTGTATGTCGCAATAATTCTAAAGCCTGTTCTCGGCTAGATTCCGAAACTAATTTATCGCGAGATAGCATCGATAGCAGCTTCACCATATCTACAGAACTGGTTGTATTTGTTCCTTGAAAATCTCCCAACCAATTGCGAATTATTGTATCAGTTAATCCCCAACTGCGAAAACGTTCGTTGAGCTTCGCAATTCCCCCCAAACGTTCAATAATCATGTTGGTGGCTGTATTGTCGCTGATGGTAATCATTTTATCTATGGTTTCTCTGATGCTAAACCGAGTGCCATCTGGTTCATCTTGCATAGTTCCAGAGCCGCTGGCCACTAAGTCGGATTTCATAACTAATGTTTCATTCAAGCTAACTTTGCCAGCGTCTACATCTTGATAAAAGGCAATCAGGATTGGTAATTTGATGGTACTGGCGGCGGGAAATACCCGATCGCCCTTGATATCCAAATAGTTGCCTGTATCTAAATCCAGAAAAAACATTCCCGCACTCAGGGATTTATACTGTTCGATCGCCTTTTCAACTTCTGGCTTAATCGCTGTCATTTCCGAACCGATTTGCATCCCCAAATCCCCGGAATAATTTCTAGGATTCGTCGCTTTCAGATTCGGTAAAATTTGAGGCTCTTTTTGTTCAAACCTAGTAATATCTTCTGATTGAAAAGACTCATTCCCTGCTAACAGCTCTGGATTTGGCAACTGAAATGACCACCTATTTGCCGATTCTTTGATAATTCGTACTTGTTGCGGGTCTAACTTATAACCTGGATTTAATTGAATCACTAATCGGGTGGTTTCTGGGTCAAATTGCCCGACTCTTATTTCTTTAATAGCTGAATTATAGCTTTGAGGAGTTTCGGGATATTCGAGGACAATTCCGGGCAGATCGATTACTAAACGGGTGGGATTAGGAATTAATTTAACTGAGGGCTGAACGCTGGTATCTGTGGTTACATTGAGTTGATTTTGATTCGCATCAAAGTGCCATGATGTCAAGGTATCCGCTTTGGCTGGGAGGGCGATCGCCCAAGCACTAATTAACGTAGCCAACAGCCATTGTAGTTTTAAAGTCATGGGTGGAGAGAAAGAGGGAATTGGCATCCACTCGAAAGCGATGGGAACAGTGTTCTGAACCGCTGTCGTGGCGAGTCGTATGATATCATACAGTCAACTCTTGCCCTCTGCCGTATATTTTATTATTTTATTTTAGAATAATCAGTGGACTCAGTTGAGATAATCTAGATAAACTCAAGTTGGGCGATCGCCTGATTTCTCGCATTCTCTATGGCATCAATCATCGCTTTCACAAATACTTTTCCTTGAGCTACAAATCGTCGCTCGCTCAAATGGTCATAAGCTTGCCAATCTCCGCTAACTTCCGCATCTTGCCACAGAAACCAGTCGCGGTAAATTTCACCGCTATCAATATCATCGCACAGAGCTAGCCAATCATCTCCAGTCAGAACATTGGCATCTAATGCTACCAATTCTAGCCAAGCTAGTGCTGTGCAAGCATGGATCGCCTCAGCATCAACTAAGTCACATTTTGTAGTTGTAGGTAGCGGAACTTCAAGGGTAGACTTCATGATTTATACCTAATTTAATCCATGAATGTTACTATTTATTAAACGGACTAAATGCCACGGGAAAAGTTTCCCTCTGATGAATCTCTGAGCGATCGAGCTTGGCAGCGGCTGATGCTTCAGTTAAGTTGTTCAGGGTGTTAATGGTGAATATGGCTGTGGTTGCTAAAGCTGCCATTGCCAGTCTGTGTAAAACATTGTTCATTTTCGTGCCCCTTTTTGCTTGATGTATGTACTATAAAAAGTTAATCAATTAGACACGGGGGAGATTGGGGAGTTAAGCATTTTTTTAGGTTAAAATATGTTTAAATTTTGAAGTGGTTGACCAGATAGGGTTTGAGGGTGCGATCGCTAATAAAATTTGAATAATTAAAATTAAGTGAGTTGAAGGTGGCGGACTATCTTCCTTAAAATCCCTTAAAATAGGTAGTAGATAGGTTAAACTTCCTAGATTCCTTCTCCTTTAAGTGCAAGCGAAGTGATCAAGTCAAAACGCGATCGCGGTCGAATTCTCACCGCCCCAGGCTTAAAGAAGCTGAATGAGGCGATCCAAGAATGGTCAGACCGATATAACATTAGAGGTACTCTCACCGAAGTCGAGGCTGAGTCTGGCGTTGGTTCCGATACAGTCAGCAAAATTCGGCAGGGTAGAGAAGGTGCAGACGAGAGTAAAATTCGGCAATTGTTTGCTGCTTTTGATTTGACCTTAGCCCATGGCGACCATCGATCGGCTAAACTAGACGATGGGGAAGATGCCGATGGGCCGAGGAATTTGCCACCGACTGAAGAAACAGTCCCTAACAGCCGAAGTGTTAAGATTTTTATCAGCTATCATAGCGTTGAGCCCGATCGCGAATTAGGAAAACAGTTGGAAATAGCCTTAAGTGCGATCGGGCATACAGTCTTTACCATCGAAAACAGCATTAAATTAGGAGATAATTGGTTCGAGCGCATTAACTACTTCCTCAAAGAATGCGATTATTTACTATTGCTATTGCCACCAACTGTCAACCAAAGCGAACTGCTAACTTATCAAGTTCAGCAAGCCAAAGAATTGCAAGATTCTCGCCCTGACAAAAAGCCAGTAATTTTGCCCATTCGCGTCGGTTTTCCCCTGAGCGAGCCTCTAAATCACGACTTGCGAGGCTATCTTTACCGCATCAAACAAAGGGAATGGCAAACAACCGCCGATACTCCTATTCTGATCGAAGAAATTATGAATTTGCTGGCAGAAAATGCCGCACCTATCAAAGATGAACCAGCAGAGTTAATCCCCAATCACATATTAGAAATTACTAACCATAACATTCCTTTGCCCACAGCAGAACCGGAATTGCCAGGAGGACAAGTCGATGTCGCTTCTCAATTTTATGTAGAACGCCCTCCCATCGAAGAAAGGTGTTATCAAACTATTTTGCAGCCCAGCGCCTTAATTAGAATAAAAGCTCCTCGACAGATGGGGAAAACTTCTTTAATGGCAAAAATTTTGCACCGCGCATCCTGTCAAGATTATCGCACTGTACCGCTGACTTTTCAGTTAGTTGATAAAACTGTATTTGCCAATCTCGATAAATTTCTCAAGTGGTTTTGTGCCTATGTAGGGCGAGAGTTACACATACCCAATCAACTAGATGATTATTGGGATGAAATTTTTGGGAGCAAAGTTAACTGCAAAGATTACTTTGAAAAATATCTGTTGCCACAAATCGACACTCCTTTGGTGTTAGGATTAGACGAGATCGATCGCGTTTTTCAATATCCCGACATTGCCGAAGATTTTTTAGGACTGCTGCGGGCTTGGCACGAAGAATCCAAGCGGCGCGACATCTGGAAAAAACTGCGCTTAATTGTAGTTCACTCCACCGAAGTTTACATTCCGATGAATATCAATCAATCGCCTTTCAACGTCGGACTGCCCGTAGATTTGCCAGAATTCAACGCTGGGCAAATCCAAGATTTAGCAGCGCGCCACAACTTGAATTGGTCTGAGGCAGAAGTAGAGAAATTAATGGCAATTGTCGGCGGTCATCCTTATCTAGTGCGAGTTGCATTATATCACATTTCGCGCTCGGATTTGATGCTTGATGAATTAAAAGAAAGTGCGATCGCAGATGCGGGAATTTATAGCGACCATTTGCGCCGCCAATTGTGGAATTTAGAAGAATATCCAGAGTTAGCGCAGGGGATGAGAGAGATTGCTGCGGCGGATTCTCCGGTGCAATTAAAGGCGATGCAGGCGTTTAAATTGGATAGTTTGGGGTTGGTGAAATTGCACGGGAATGAGTGCGTGCCCAGGTGCGAACTGTATCGGCAATATTTTCGATCGCACTTAAGCGCGATCGGGTAAGATTAAATGTGGGTTAAAAATCTGCGCTCGAAATCGGCGGTTGAAACCGCTCCTTGTCAAACAAAGTCCGCCTACGCGGACTAAAGAATCAGGTGAATGATACCCATGAACGATATTTTTTTAATAACTTCCGATAATTGGCTAGATTGGATAACCGTGTTTGGTTATCTAGGTTTTACTGCTTTCATTGCATGGCGCGTATTGACCACAAAGTAGATATGTGTTAAAACTAGGTGAAATCGTAACTAAATCAACTCCTGCATACTAATTATGTCACCTGTTGAAAGTCTCGCAGCAATTCCCAATGATCTGATTTTGCGCTTGAGCATCGAGCAGTATCATGCGATGATTCAATCAGGCATTCTCACGGATGATGACTCTGTAGAATTGCTGGAAGGTTGGCTGGTTTTCAAAATGCCAAAAAATCCACCGCATCGAGTTACAACTCGTCTTGTCAGAACAGCTTTAGAGAATATTTTACCTCCTGGTTGGTATGTCGATTCCCAAGAACCGATAACGCTATTCAACAGCGAACCCGAACCCGATATAGTAGTTGTTAGAGGGGATACACGACAATATCTCGATCGCCATCCTGGTGCTGAAGATATTGCTCTGATTATAGAAGTATCTGATACAACGCTTCAGCGCGACCGAACAATCAAAAAACGGATTTATGCCCGCGCTGGAATTGCCATTTATTGGATTGTGAATCTTGTGGAAGAGCAGGTGGAAGTTTACTCTCAACCGAGTGCGGAAGTTGAGCCACCAGATTACAGTCAAAGGTTGGATTTTGGGCGATCGGCTGTTGTACCGATTATGATTGCAGGAATAGAAATAGGGGCGATCGCTGTCAATTCTCTTTTGCCTTAAGATAAATAATAAGATAGCTATATAAAACTACCTTTTTCTTATTCTTTCTTTCCATCTTCGCGTCCTACCCTAGGGGAACGGCTTCGCCGAAGGCGCCTTCGCGGTTCGTTCAACTTTCGTAAAATCGGAATTTGTTCTAACTGTTCCGATCGCAAACTATCCCAGTTTAACCCGGTTGGGCGCGGATAACTTGTATTAGTTTCAATTACTTCCTGGGCAGTCACAATCCAATTCAAAGCCCAATCGTGAGCCTGCATTGGCAAAAGCGAATCTGCAACTACTTGCAAAGGATGCACAGTTGTCACAATCGGCGTATCGATTTCTACTAACCCGAATTCCTGCAACATCGCTAATTCCAAATCAGCAAATCCTGCTCCTTTCCCGGTTCTTCCACCGCCCGGCCCCGCCGCTACGCAGCCGACTATTACTAAATCAATCGGCTCCATTTCTGCAAAACTTACCAATCTGCCACAAGTGAGGGCTTTGCGGGCGATCGCACTTTCGGCAATAGATACATTTTGCCTTTGCAAATCCTCAGCAGTCAACTCAACAAAACAGCGATCGTCTGTCAAGCGCGGTACTGCCATATACAGCCGTTTTCCATCTTGTAAAGCCCGCATCCGCACCGGAATTTGCGCCGAATCAGGATTGCACTTAATTGTTTTTGCCTGTTGCCAAATCGATAAACTTGCCAACTTTTCCGCCGCCAATTCGGCCCCAACAAAGTTGGGAATATGACCAAACGGATCGCCAACAGATGCGGCTTGCTGCTTCAGCAAAGACCAAATTTCATTTCTTAAATTGTCTTTGTCGTGGTGATATCCAGTCCAATCAGTTTTCATGCTGTATTATGGTACAATATATCATACAAAATTCTACTTGAATTCTTCAGTCCGCGCAGGCGGACTTCGTTTGTATAGTCGCGGTTTCAACCGCCGAACTAATTTATGAATTTTACCACCAAACCCAGTTACTATCAAGTAGGCGGGAGTCTCACAAATAACGCTCCCAATTATGTGAAACGGCACGCAGACGACGACTTCTATAACGGATTGAAAGCCGGGGAATTTTGTTATGTTTTAAATTCTCGGCAAATGGGGAAATCTAGCTTGCAGGTGCGGACAATTCAACGGCTTAGAAGTGAGGGAATTGCTTGTGCGGCGATCGACATTTCGGAAATTGGCAACCGTGGCGTGACTCCCGAACAGTGGTATGCTGGTCTTCTCCGCATTCTCGAAAATAATTTTAATCTGTCAGATGTTGTCAACGTGCGGACTTGGTGGCGCGATCGCAATTTTTTAGCCCCAGTTCAAAGATTGAGCGAATTCATAGAAACTGTACTGTTAGCTAATATTGCCAGTAACATTGTCATTTTTATTGATGAAATCGACAGCATTCTCGCCCTAGATTTTTCCGCCGACGATTTTTTAGCGTTAATTCGCTCGTGCTACAATAAACGGGCAAATAATTCAGAATTCGATCGCCTAACTTGGGCGCTTTTAGGAGTAGCATCACCGACGGATTTGTGCCGCGACAAGAATGTCAGCAATAACACCCCATTTAATATTGGCAAGGCGATCGAATTAACTGGTTTTGACGAAACAGAAGCGCAACCGTTAGCAGCGGGGTTGGCTGAGATTACAGATAGTTCTCAAGAAGTTTTGCGAGAGGTTTTGTATTGGACGGGAGGGCAACCTTTTTTGACTCAAAAGCTTTGTAAACTTCTCTTTGAAAATTCACATTTAATCGGGGATTTACCCCCCCCAGCCCCCCCTTATCAAGGGGGGGAGAAAGAGCAAGTCAATAATTTTATCCAGACTGAGAAAGAGCAACTCAAAAATTTGCCCCAGATTGAGAAAGAGCAAGTCAATAATTTTATCCAGGGGCAAAAACAGCAACTCAATAATCCTAAAGAGTGGGTGGAGAAAGTGGTGCGTTTAAAAATTGTGGATAATTGGGAATCTCAAGATGTGCCGGAACATTTATCTACAATTCGCGATCGCCTGTTTAAAGAAAATCAACGCATTGTCAGGAGACTCGGATTATATCAGCACATTTTACTGCAAGTTGAAGTTATCCCTGATAGCACTGCGGAACAAATGGAATTGCGCTTGACTGGATTAATAGTTAAAATTGGGAATAAACTAAGACTAGCTAATCCTATTTATGAAGCTATCTTTAACAACACTATTGTTCAACAAAAATTAGATGAATTGGCTCCTTACTCCTCGGCTATTAAAGCATGGTTTAATTCTCACTGTCAAGACAATTCACAACTTTTGCAGGGGAAAGATTTACAATCATCGTTGATTTGGGCTGCCGAAAAAAGTTTAAGAAATGAAGACTTTCAGTTTTTAACAGCCAGCCAAAAACTGATGTTTACCGCTCAAAATCAGCTTTTAGAATCTACTAAGCTAGAAATTACACAAGCTGTCAATGATGCCCAAAAAGCCCAGTTAGAAACACAAGCATCTAAACAAAAGGCTAAACAGTGGATCGGTCTTGGTTCGGCGGCGCTTGCTCTATCTTTGGCGGGGGCGATCGGTTTTTCAACTCTCGCTTACCAGCGGTTCAAACTAGCACAAGCTAGTATCGAAATTGAACAAACTGGTAGTGATGCTTTACTTTTAGCTGTGTCTCAGAAGACTGAAAATAGTCAAGCTTTGTCTGAGGCTTTACTGCGGGCGATCGCCTCGGGAAAAGCATTGAAAAATTTGGTAAAAAACCAACCTCATTTAGAACTATATCCTGCCACTAGACCGCTGTTAGCTTTACAAGTGATTCTCGATAAACTTAGTAGTAACAAACAGCAGCTTCAACAATCATCTCTGCCACTCAGAAAGATGAATTGGAAAGCTCACAAGGGTGCTATTACCAGTGTGGCTTTTTCCCCAGATCGCCAAATTATAGCTACCGCAGGAGTAGATGATAGCGTGCGGATTTGGAGCTTATCCGGGCAAAAACTTTCTGAATGGAAAGCTTTACAAAAGTCGATAAATGTGTTAAATTTTAGTCCCGACGGCAAAATTTTAGCAACTGCTGGTAAAGATAGCACAGTTAAGTTATGGGATTTATCGGGGAAAAAAATCTACAAATTTCAAGCCATGTCAGGCTCGGTTACTAGCATTAGTTTTAGCCCGGATAGCAAGTTTTTAGCTGCGGCTGGAATAGAAAGTAATGCTGCTATTTGGCAGATTTCTCCCATTCCAAAAACTAGATTGTTGCCAGTTTTTTTGCCTGGTCATAACGGCTTAGTTAGAAGCGTTAACTTTAGTCAAAACGGGGATTTTTTAACTACTTTAGATGGCAAATCTACGGTGCGTATTTGGAATTCATCTGGTAAGTTAATCCAAAAAATACCCGTTCAGGCGATCGGCATTAGTTTCAGTCTCAACCAACAGCAGCAGCGCTTTGCTACAGTAACATTGAATGGGAAAATAGGGCTGTGGAATTTGTCAAACCAAGAATTAGTGAAGGAATTTCAAACTTTGCATTTAGATGCAAAATCTATTAGTTTTAGCCCCGATGGAGAACGGCTTGCTACCGTGGGAATTGATAAGACAGTGCGGTTGTGGAATTTAGCAGGGCGGCAAGTTGCTCAATTTGAGTTTGCAGAGAATGTTGTTAGTGTCAGTTGGAGTCGAGATGGAAAGCAAATTGCTGTGGCTGGAAGCAATGGTACTGTCTGGTTGAGGAAAGTTGAAAGTTTAAAAGAATTACTGAAGGAAAGTTGCAATTTTTTCACCAATCAACCGGAGTATTTGACAAGAGTTTCCAGTCTTTGTCAGTAACTGATTATCAATTTACCTTAACAGGTGGAATACTTAAATTAGGATTTTTGATTCTTCTTAATAGTTCTTGTCTCGCTTGTTCAGGATTTTGCCCTCTCGGTATCTGATATAATAACCTACAGGAACCGTCTTGAGGATTGGCAGCACAAATAATCGGTTGACCTGTACGGGATGCACCTGCTGTGACAATATTGTCCCAGTTTCCCTGGGATTGGGCATTGTTGAGAATTGCTGAAACTCGCGTACACCGAGTAATCGCATCTTCGCCGGATTCATTGAAATAGTTGTCTGTAACCCACAAAATAACCGGAATATTTTTGCCTTGTTGGTCAGCAATTGTAGCTGGATGGCTACCAGCAGCCCCGCAGAAGAATGAATATGTTTGAGCGAAAGCGGGAAGGTTTGTGAGAATCGGGGCGATCGCTATTATTGACGCGCTAAAAACTGACTTTAAGAGCCAAAATTTCATGGGAATTAATCAGGCTGGCGATCGAAGGTTATTTATAGTCTAAAAAATTAAACTGATGCTTGCCGGGAAGATTAGGGATTTAGGGAAAAAAATCAAAATATGGGCAAACTTTTTCCCCATCCCTGCTACTGGACTCATCAGGTATAAAATCTCGACCGAAATCCTCGCCCACATACTCTCCGGGCCAGAAAATAATTCGCCCCCACAAGCATCTGCTGGACTCTAGAGGCTAAACCTGCTATTTCTTCACTTTTGTGTTGAGACTCAATCATTGCTGGCGTCACCCCCCTAAATGAGAACCTGTGTTACCATCGGTGAAAATATTCTCGCTTAATAATCAACAATGGGCAATGTTCTGGTGCTGAACGTCTCCTACGAACCCCTTAACATCACCAATTGGCGAAGGGCAGTAGTTTTGTTGCTGAAAGGAAAAGCTGAGCAGGTAGAACACAACGGGAAATTTATTGCGCCTAATTTCCCGCTACCGACAGTGATTCGACTGCGGCATTATGTCCGAGTTCCCTACAAGGATATTCCACTCACCCGCCGGAATATCTTGCACCGGGATGCCCACTCTTGTCAATACTGTAGTTACACTGGGGATGATTTAACCCTCGATCATGTGATTCCTCGATCGCGCGGAGGAGGTGAATCTTGGGAAAACCTCGTCACCGCCTGTATGCGCTGCAACGTCAAAAAAGGCAGCCGAACCCCGAAAGAAGCCGGAATGCTCTTGCGATATCCGCCTCGGAAACCTTACAGCGGTCTTTATTTTGAAGTGACTAAACACGTTAAGAGCGGTATGCACCAAGAATGGCAAAAATATGTAATCGGTCTTTAAAGCCCCTGTCAGCGCAAGCGCGGGGGTTTTTTTGTAGGATTGTTGAGTGTTGAGTTTTCAGTTCAAGAGTTCAAAAGTTCAAAAATTTTTATGAAAGACCCCCCTAACTCTTCTGGTACAACCTCGGTAAACAACCAGGTTCAACTAGAATCTAACGATGAAGTTGTAGTATCAAATGTTGCTGGTAAACGGCGCAGCAAAGCTGAAGTTCCAGTCGAAGAGAGTCGCCCCAGGAGATTTTCAGACCCTTCGGCCGATCGCCAAGTAGAACTGTTGCGCCAAATGTTGGAGCGACACCGCGGCCAGCGCCAGTTAATCTTACTGCAAGATTTCCCAGACCCCGACGCACTTTCGAGTGCTTGGACTTACAAATTAATAGCGGAACAGTACGACATTAACTGCGATCTTATCTATGCAGGAGCCCTGAGTCACCAAGAAAATATTGCTTTAGTTAAATTGACTGGTTTACCCTTGCAAAGGTGGACGGTGGAAACTGCAAAAACTAAGGATTTATCTGCCTATAAGGGCTGTGTTTTTATCGATAATCAAGGAACTACTTGTCAGTTAACCGATCTGGTTTTAGGGGCAGGAATTCCGATCGCAGCAGTTATAGACCACCACAGTTTGCAAGGGGAAATGAATGCAGAATTTGCGGATTTACGCCCCCAAATTCGCGCTACAGCCACGATTTTTACCGAATATTTGCAAGCGGGACTCCTAAATCTTGACGGTAGTATCAGCCAGCATATTAAGTGTGCTACGGCTTTGATGCACGGTTTGCGATCGGATACCAACGCCCTCCGACAAGCTGAGGAGGAAGATTTCTTAGCTGCGGCTTATTTGAGTAGGTTTTATGACCCCCAGTTGCTGAATGCGGTGTTGCAGTCCTCTCGCTCTAAATGGGTGATGGATGCGATCGAGCGATCGCTCAAACACCGCATTGTCCAGAACAATTTTTCCATCGCAGGTATCGGCTATCTCCGCTATGACGATCGCGATTCCATTCCCCAAGCAGCGGACTTTTTAGTCACAGAGGAGAACGTACACACAGCCGTTGTCTATGCCATTGTTCACGACAAAGACGAGGAAATTGAAGTAGTAATTGGCTCCCTGCGAACCACTAAACTGACTCTCGATCCTGATGAATTTATTAAAGAAGCTTTTGGTCAAGATTCTCAAGGACGCTTTTTTGGTGGAGGCAGAAGTCAAGCTGGAGGTTTTGAAATTCCCGTAGGATTTCTTTCTGGTGGTAATGACAATAGCGATTATGCAAGACTGAAATGGGAAGTATTTGATGCTCAGATTAAGCAAAAATTACTGAAATTAATTAGTCCTACAGACAATCCTGTTTATCATAATTAAAGCCAGTAATCAATCTCGTCGATCGCCGATCGAGCATGATGATGATGCCAAACCACAGGGGCGCGATCGGATGCAGCTTGCGGTGAACCAATGGACTGGTAAAATAGGCAACAAAGACCGATCGCACCCCATCTGAAAAAAGTGCGATCGGACACCTCAACCAAGAAAAGCCAGTGCATCTATACCTGATCCGTCACGGCATCGCAGCCGAACCCGAAGCCTACGCGACAGACGCAGAACGCCCACTGACTAAAGAGGGCGCGAGCAAAACCCGAAAAGTCGCCCAGCGTCTGTATGAAATCGAAATTCAGTTTGACCTAATTCTCACCAGTCCCCTCTTACGTGCCACCCAAACCGCCCAAATCCTGCAAACAGCAGGTTTGAGTTCCCAAATCGCCGAATCAGCAGTCCTAGCCCCATCAGGAGACATCCACAACTGGCTAGAATGGTACCAACAGTGGCAGGAAACAGGAAGCCGTAGCTTGGCTCTAGTGGGGCACCAACCAGATTTAGGCAACTGGGCAGAAACTTTGCTCTGGGGCAGAACCCAAGATGCCATCATCCTCAAAAAAGCAGGTACGATCGGCTTAATCCTCCCCGAAACAGGCTCCCCAGTTGGCCGCAGCCAAATGTTCTGTTTACTGTCGCCCAAGTTTTTGCTGGGGTAGAAAGCAAATAGGTGTCAACAACCAGGTTCATTCCACAGCCCGACAGGGGTTGAAACCCCTGTCTCAAAGCGCAAGTCCTCTCAAAGAGGACTGATGATGATGAGTTCTTGAGTCCTCTTTTAGAGGACTTTAGCTATTAGACAGGGGTTTCAACCCCTGGCGGGCTTTCAGGCGATTGTTGACACCAATGGCAATGCCGTGTCCCTACGGGGATATTGAGTTTGTTAACGCGGCGACACTATCTTGCTTTCTGCTAATGTACTTTGAATAGATTAGATTCCACTCACACAACACGGTATCGCAATGGTCGTCGGCGAATTCAAGCCAGGTTTAGAAGGTGTTCCTGCTACCTTGTCCAGCATTAGCTTTGTAGATGGACAAAAAGGGGTACTAGAATATCGTGGTATTAGCATCGAGGAACTAGCACTCAAAAGTTCCTTTGTGGAAACTGCATATTTATTAATCTGGGGCGTACTTCCGACAAAGGAAGAACTAGAAGCCTTCGAGCATGAAATTCGGTATCATCGCCGGATCAAATATCGCATCCGGGACATGATGAAATGCTTCCCCGAAAGAGGACATCCCATGGATGCCCTGCAAGCTTCAGCAGCCGCCCTGGGCTTGTTCTACTCCCGCAGAGCTTTGGCAAACCCAGCATACATTCGAGAAGCTGTAGTGCGACTACTAGCCAAAATTCCGACAATGGTAGCAGCATTCCAGCAAATGCGGCGGGGTAATGACCCGGTGCGGCCGAGGGATGACTTGAACTACTCGGCTAACTTTCTGTATATGCTCAACGAGCGAGAACCCGATCCGCTGTTAGCTAATATTTTTGACGTTTGTCTGACTCTGCACGCCGAACATACAATTAATGCCTCTACATTTTCAGCAATGGTAACAGCTTCGACGCTGACAGATCCTTATGGGGTAATTGCTTCGGCAGTTGGCACTTTGGCGGGGCCTTTGCATGGGGGGGCGAATGAAGAAGTGATTGAGATGTTGGAACAAATTGGTTCGGTAGAAAACGTGCGACCTTTTGTCGAGAAGTGCGTTGAAAACAAGGACAAAATCATGGGCTTCGGTCACCGGGTTTACAAGGTGAAAGATCCCAGAGCAACTATTCTCCAAGGGTTAGCAGAACAGTTATTTGAGAACTTCGGTAGCGATGATTATTACGACATTGCTGTCAAGTTGGAAGAAGTGGTGGAAGAAAAACTGGGTCAGAAAGGAATTTATGCCAATGTAGATTTCTATTCTGGTTTGGTTTATCGGAAAATGGGAATTCCTACAGACTTATTTACTCCTGTTTTTGCGATCGCCCGTGTGGCTGGCTGGCTGGCTCACTGGAAGGAACAGCTAGAGGCAAACCGCATTTACCGCCCTACTCAAATATATACTGGTACTCACGGTGAGTCCTATATTGCGATCGAGGAAAGATCCCCATCCTAACTTCAAAGCTGTAGCCGTAGGGTGCGTCACCTTGCAAAAATCTGTCAATAAAAATCGACTTTTCGAGTAGCGACGCACCTTATCAAAATGTTGGTTTTTTTCCTCATCTCTGGAAAAGAACAGGTGCGTCGCCATGAGATTGTCGCTGTTGATGAAGGATTGTCGATGGCGACACACCCTATAGGGCTTAACTATACAAGCCAGTGAATTTTAGGTTGTAGAGATTCCTTTTACAAATGGTGCAGATTCTAAAAAACGTTCGGTACGCAGGAAAAATCTTCGTAAAAGTGTAAAGTGATATGTAAAATAGAGTTGTGGACATCCTATGGACATCCTTTTGATATTATGAAAACAGCAGCGCCAAAAATGAGTCTTGCGCCCGTGTTCTACACACTGGCTCAGGTGCAATTTAACCCAATTGCCCAAATCTCGGATTATGTTGCCCGTTTGCAGGAGCGCCTGCGCCGAAGTGGGTTCCCCGACTTCCAAGCCGAAAATCAATTAGAACTCACAATTCGCCGACTAGATGAATCACAACCTGATGTTCAGCCTCAGCAGCATATGCGCTGGAGCTTCATGAATACTGAGCGTACTGAAGGATACCTATTGCTCTCGAATGCCTTGGTTTTCCACACTACTAAATACCACACCTTCACAGATTTCTTGCAGAAGACCATCTCTGGCTTAAAGCTGGTTCACGAAATTGTTGAGCTGGCTTACGTTGAACGAATTGGACTTCGTTATCTTAATGCTGTTGTATCGATGGATAAGGACACACTGCAACAATACTTGAATCCATCTCTGCTTGGTTTTTCTGCAAATCTAGAGGGTCGTCTAAGCCATAGCTTTACTGAGACGGTAACAGTTGTTGATGACGGCAATTTAGTTGCTAGAGCGGTTATTACGGATGGGGCATTAGCTTTGTCACCTGACTTGATTTCGTTACAGCTCTCACTACAACCCCAATTCACAGGGATTAATAGTCGGAATGCTGTGTTAGATACTGACTATTTTGTTGTTAACCGAAACAGTTTCGATCTCAAAGAAATTGAAGATCAACTTTTGAAGGCGCATGACATCATCACCAATGCTTTCAAAGTTTCGGTGACTGACTACGCTAGAGAAAAATGGGCTTAAGAATATGAATACAATACCTACACCCTATTCCCAGGCTTCTTTTCATCCTACGAAAACCTATACTCCTAATGAGATAGGTGCATTAAGAGTTGAGCTATTTATTTTGACAGCAGGTACTGGTGGTATCATGACTGCACATAGTGCCGCTGAGTTACTAAATCGACTTCACTATCCACGTATACATGTCGAACATTCTAGGGCAAAGCAGGCTGATACGCAATCTGCCGTAGGCAGCAGTGCTACGCTATCGCCTGCTGAACATGTTGCGAATATCCGTGATGTATTTGCTATAAATATGTCTGATCTAGCTTCTGTTCTTGGGGTCACTCGTCCTACTGTATATGCCTGGCTGGCAGGACAAGAGCCAAAGGGAGAAGCAGTAATGCGTATTCAGAAATTGTCCCGCGTGGCCGACCAATTTAATCGAGCAAACATCATTCGTTTAGATAAGCTTGTGCATCGTCCGATTTTAAATGGACGTTCTTTGCTCGATATACTCAAGACAGATGAAGATCCTGTAGCAGATTTAGCCACTCTCAAGGCAATAGCCGATAAAGAAGCACAGACTCGCCGTGAACCTAAAGGCTCTGGCAAAAACCTGAGATCGCTCGACGATGTGTTGAGCGAGTCATCTGTGGCTGTCTATGAGAGGAGTTAGTACAAGAATGCCTTGGTCTCGAAACACCACATGGCGACAGGGTAGCGTACTGGCTCAGAAAGACTTTCAGGCAGTGGGCTGGACTGGTGTACCTGATACTGATCTGGCTATAGCAATATCCCACGATTGCGATATCGCCAATGACAATCTGGATGTTGAACCTGCTGTGGAATTCATTTTTGCTCGCATCCTAGAGCAGCGCGACGGGAACTTCACTAACGGGAAAAATCCGCGCACTCTACACATAGATTACAAACATGATGGACAAATTGTTTTCTTTGAACTGCTCGCTTCAAAAAAGTTGATATTGCCTAAAAATATGCTTGAGAATCTCCAGCCTGATGAGACTTATAAACTCAATACTCATTCTGGGCAGATTCTTCAGAGTTGGCTGGCTGCTAGATACCGTCGCCATGCTCTACCGAATAGCCTTGTTGATCGGCTTGAAGCCGTTTTTGAACACATTGAGGATAAAGGTAAGAAAAATTCTGCTGGAATATTGTCTTTCCGTCTGTCTTATGATCCCGAAGATGAACTTCCTCCCGAAGAACCGTATGAACTCTCGATCAGCATTGTCTACATCATTGATAAGGCTGAATACGGTGAAATGGCTGTCAATATAGCAAGTAGCCTCAAGAAAGAATTTCCCAATCTTTTAGAAAAGACAAAGGATAGCGGAACAGTGGACTTACGCAAATGCGAAGCGGTCTCTGAAATGGAATTTACAGTTCGTGATATGCGTGACACAGTTGAGTACCGTCTAGAACACTTAAGCTATCGTACTGAGCCTTCGGGACCAGTTATTTAAATAACTTCTAGATTTCCTTGAATAAAACCAACATAATTTTATCTGGAATCTACTGAAAAATTAAATGATAATATCCATCCATCATTTACATATTTTTGAATAAGAGAAATAATGTTAGCTTGGTAATTGTTGAGTAACTTATGCGATTGCTTCTAACTTTTGCAAATAATTAGTTAATTTATTCTTTATTTTAATCTCCCCAGCCCAACTTATATATTAGACATCTCCCAAAAAGAAATAGTTTGCCGATCGCTCTTAAATTATAATGGAATTTTACCTCAAAAAACATGAGCCAGCTCCGAGAATATCTTGAAAAACATCCATCCGAGACTCAAAGAGT
>NZ_JAHRFC010000002.1:0-233706 GCF_020883015.1 Microcoleus sp. CAWBG640 | reverse complement strand
ACTCAACTCATCCGGTGATTTGTTGACAATTACTACCTCGCATTCAAATAATACTACAACTTAATAGTTACCCAATCCGGGAAGAATGTCAATAGGTGTCTACCAAAAGTTTTTCAGCCCCCTACCCTTTAGGGCTGGGTTGCTGACTATACATACTACAAAGACATCTACCAAATCTCACTGATTGTTAGCAAATGTTAAAAAAAAAATTAAAAAAAATTCTACACTTAATCAACCTCACCCCGCCACTGGCAGAGTGAAGTTGAAATCATGAAAAACTACCAACCTTGCGAGAACAGCCCCGGATAAAATCCAGTGCCGCCCCACAACCACCAGTTGTTCTAGAACAACTCGAAGTTGCTTGCAGTAATCGTCAGACCAGGTGTCAACTGAGCCACAGTCAGCACAGAAGAGCCTTGGTTGAAGTACAACACACCGCTTGTCGGATCGTAGACCAACTTGTTCGCCGTAGCAGCAGTTGGAGTCGCTGGGGTGAAACCAGAAACCACAACAAACTCGCTAGCATCGAAGGTTGTGCCCAAAGCAGCGAAAGCACCGCCGGACTTCAAGCGAATCTTATCTTCCACAGGTGTAAAGTCAGTGATCGTGTCTACACCGAAATCTCCACCAGCCGAAGCGAAGTAGAAGGTATCGCTGCCAGCACCGCCTGTCAGCAAATCGGAGCCTCTGTCGCCAGAGATAAAGTCATTGCCAGCACCGCCATCAACAGTATCGTTGCCTTGACCGCCGTAGACGCTATCGTTGCCGTCACCGCCACTGACGATATCATTGCCAGCACCACCGTAGACCATATCATTGCCCGCACCGCCAAGTACGGTGTCGTTTCCTTGATCTCCAGAAACGGTGTCATTGCCAGCACCGCCATCGACGAGGTCATTTCCTTGATTGCCAAAGAGTAAGTCATCGCCATCGCCACCAGATACAATGTCGTTACCTTTACCAGCAGCTACAATATCGTTGCCAGGACCGGCACCGATGACATCATTGCCTTTACCTGATAGAACCAGGTCGTTGCCAGCACCAGCGTTGATGATATCGTTGCCATCAAAAGTCAGGATGATGTCGGCTTGTGGGCTGCCAGTCAACCTGTTGTCGCCTGCGATACCTCTAATATTCGAGCCACCACCGGGCAGTGTGACTGAAATTGCTGGCGTAGTTGGATTAGTTACCTGTGTCATTTACACTCCTCCTAAAAGATGAATCATTTTTCTACAATACACTTTTCCCTCCAAAGGGATTCAATAAATTAAACCGGGCATCGGTTGAGACTCTAATTTACCCATCTGCTATAGGCTGTCATCTGAAGTACCCCCAACTAAGCTTCGTTATAGTTGGGCCTTCCAACTAACACAAAGATAATACAATATGCTGCAAATACACATCAACCATTTTTCATCCGATCGCGAACTCAATAGGGAGAAATCGCACCGGAGTGGTATTTAGTGTCGATCGCAACTGGTTCGATCGCCCGGAATCGGGTTTTGACCAAGTTGGGTTCTGTTAGTATACTGCTATACAAATATTTTAGACAAGTCTAGACATTTGCTTCTTGCTTCATCGGGAGCATGGGAGCGGCTATCCCTCAGCAAGCTTTCACGGTTTAGCGAACCGCGATACATTAATTGCTCTCATCAACCAGACTTTTGAGATCCACTGATAGTTCCCCAAAAATCCAAATTTTTGCGACCATCTAAGATTGGCTCTGCACCATGACCATCCAGCAATCTGCCTACAAACGACCACATTCATTCCCACACCCAGACTGACTCGTCTCCCATCGGCAGCTAATTATGCCATAGCCAATCCCCAATCGCCAATCCCCAATCGATTAACTGGGGCTGAAAGTAGCAACTCTTTCGGAATGAGAAAATCAGCCATATTGCTGTTGACATCCAGACAATAGTGAGCTGCGATACAATTTGCAATAATCCCGCACCACGAGAGCCAAATGCCACCGGGCCCACCACCAGATTGAACTCATAACCAGAAAGCAGCCTTGTATTCAATTACACCATGTGTTCCGAACTCTTGCCTCAATAATTAACTAGGATTCTTCCTCTAACTTAGCTGCTTCTACTGGGGGTCTTTTGATACTTATTTGCAAAAAGGAGAGGGGCAGAACTACAGGCCAAAAAAGAGGACCGAACACTAAAGCGACCCAAGATATCCAGTCTGTTTTAGACGTAGCCGTATCCTTCCAAAAACGTTGAAACCAAACTAAAAAAACCATTGAAGCAATCAAGAAATAACCAATAACTATCATGTTTCCCCGCCTCTGTTTTTCTGAACTCACAGTGTTTGTGATTATTATATATCAGATTGATTTCGGATTTTGGATTTCGGATGCTCGCCACTGATTAGTCACTGGGGCTTCAGTCACTGGGGCTTCAGTCCGTAGTCAGCAGTCCAACAATTTCAGATTGGGGATGTGAGATTGTCGATTGTGCCCGTCAGTCAGTTGGGGCGTTAGATTGAATCCGAGGCTTGGTTCTGCTTTAAATCCCAAATCCCGGCCTCAAATTAGCCTAGTCACCAGTCAGACTTCACCCCTTGGCCGTCATCAGTAGCAAGACATTAGGAATTATGAACTTAAGTGTTAAAATATTTTAAGATATAATAGCGATTAGAGCCTAGTCCAAAGCTACAAATTGAGACGGATTTAGTACGGGACTCCTGGGAGCGATTAGATACAAGCCCCAGAGTGAATCACCGATGACACAAATCACTAATTTCCCGCCAATAAATCACATTTACTCGTGTATGGGAATCACATCAATCTTAAATCAATAAGTCAATACTATCAAAAGTGAGTTCAATAAAAATCCAATGATGACCAAAACACTTTTACCTCAATTTACGATTGCAGAGCTAGTCTTTCAGGTATATCACTCTGGTTTATTAACTCGGACTCACCGACAACAGATCAGGACAGCACTACTAAACGAGTGTCTCACCGAAGAAGATCAGACAGCCATCAACCGTTTGCTGCACGCTGTGCGTCGCGGGTGGCTGAAAGTAGTAGATTAAAATCAGCCCCCATCTGATTGGGGATTTTGAATTTAAGATTGGAAATTTGGGATTTGGCCAGTCCTCAGTATCGGAAGCAATCAATTAGCGGGCTTTGCTCCCTGGATACTTTCATGCCATTGTCATCAAAATATTGAATAATATCTGTAACATTTCAATCATATTAGGCATGAGCGACCTTTACATTTCTTGGTCAGATTACCATCGAAAAATTGAGGATTTGGCTGTAAAAATTGATGAATCTCAGTGGAACTTCGATCGCATTGTGTGTCTAGCCCGTGGTGGGCTGCGGGCGGGCGATATTTTGTCACGGATTTTCCACAAACCCCTGGCAATTTTAGCAGCCTCATCCTATGGTGGAGCCGAGGGGAAAGTCCGAAGTTCGATTAAATTTGCCCGCGATTTGACCATGGTGGGCGATGATTTAGGTAAAAAAATTCTGCTGGTTGACGATTTGGTCGATTCGGGGGTGAGTTTGCAGCAAAGTATCCTATGGCTCAAGAGTCGCTACAGCCCGGATATTCAGGAAATTCGGACGGCGGTGCTTTGGTACAAAGCTGGTTCCGCTGCGAAACCAGATTATTATGTAGATTATTTAGCTGATAATCCTTGGATTCATCAACCCTTTGAAATGTATGAAAATATGAGTACGGCTGATTTGCGCGCGAAAGTTAGCAAATAAAAGAGTGACATACTCCCACATCAAATCTGATTACAGATTATGATGTGGGCTTCTTAACAGCCCGATGAAGGCTAAACATATAGTGGTTCTCAGTCGAAGGGCAGCACAAGTGCCCAAGGCCCACTGTTTATTTAGCCTTTATTTCGTTTGTAATTCCTCTCGAACCCAAGCTCGAAAGGCTCTGATAGTTGGGCTTCTGCCTTCGGTTTTGCTGCGATCGACATATTGAGGAATTAGATCGATAATGGGAAAGTCGGGGAAGTTTTGGCTGCTACTGGACTCGGTATATTTTCCCTCTTCGAGCCGATAAATCTTCAGCACTTCCCCGTCATATCTCCAGAGTTCGGGAACTCCTAAAGCTTCATAGCAGTTTAAACTCGTTTGTGAAGAATTATCAATCTCGATCGCCAAATCAGGCGGCGGGTCTACAGTTAAATCTAGCCTGTCTTTCCCTCTGACAGCAGCTTGATTTTGGATGTAAAAACAGTCATCAGGTTCTACACCTGTTTGCATATCTTGGCGTTTGAAGGTAGTCGAACCTAAAACTTCACAATCCACATTAAGTTCTTCCAGGAGTACGTTAACCAAGTATCCAATCAACGATTTAGCTTTCTCATGTTTTGGTAGTGGCATCCTGATTTCCAATATTCCTTTGTAATAAGCAAGTCGAACTGCATAACCTTCTCCTAATTCGTCTAAAATAGCTTCGTAGATTTCCCAGCTAACATTTTGTAACTGCACTTGATTGCCGGGAGGAACGATTAGTTGGTTTAGTGCAAATACTGTAGGCTTAACTTGAGTTTGCATGATATTCGGCTGCTTGTAGGATTGAGAATCATGGCTCTATTTTATCAAGGGATTTAGAAATAGATTGCCACAGCTTTCAAGAACAGGCTCTCCGGCCTGTTTCACAATAATATTAATTTTTTTGTGGCACGGGCCGGAGAACCCGTGCAAGTTTAGTGACACAATTACCGCACCGAAAGAATGCGCGCACCCAATTCCATACTTTCCGCCAAAACTTCCTGCCGCGCCCACTTATCCGCAGCCAAAATATCATCTAAACCAGGATTTGCACAGTTATCTTGTTGATGTTTATCGCAGGTATTTTCAATCAATTTCGGAATGTCCAAAAACTCAATTTTTTCCTCCAAAAAGAGTGATACCGCCTGTTCGTTCGCCGCATTCAATACCGCAGGCATGGAACCGCCAGCCCGTCCAGCCGCATAGGCTAACTGCATACAAGGATACTTTTTATGGTCTGGTTCTCGGAAAGTCAAATCCCCGGCTTTTACCAAATCAAAGGGTTTCCAATCAGTATAAATTCGCTCCGGCCAAGACAAGGCATAAAGCAGTGGCAACCGCATATCTGGCCATCCCAATTGTGCTAAAACCGACGTATCTTGCAGTTCTATTAAGGAGTGAATTATGCTCTGGGGATGAATGACAATCTCAATGTCGTCATAATCCATTCCAAACAAATAGTGAGCTTCAATTACTTCTAATCCTTTATTCATCAAAGTTGCCGAATCAATGGTAATTTTTTGTCCCATGGACCAATTCGGATGTTTCAAAGCATCCGCCACTTTCACTTCCGCTAACTTTTCAATGGGCAAATCTCGAAAAGAACCTCCCGAAGCAGTAAGAATAATCCGCCGCAAGCCACCTGGAATTACCCCTTGGAGGCACTGAAAAATTGCGGAATGTTCCGAGTCTGCTGGTAATATTTTAACTCCGTGTTTTTCGATGAGGGGGTTGACAACGGGACCGCCTGCGATTAATGTTTCTTTATTGGCTAAGGCGATATCTTTACCTGCTTGGATAGCGGCAATTGTTGGTAACAAACCAGCACAGCCCACTATGCCCGTGACGACGGCTTGAGCGTCGCCATATTTGGCAACTTCGACAATGCCTGTCTCCCCAGCCAGTAAAATAGGTTGAGGGTCGATATCTGCGATCGCCTCTTGTAATTCCTGTAATTTATCTTCGTCCCCAATCGCGACAATGGATGGCCGAAATTGTCTGATTTGTTGCGCCAGCAATGTCACATTTCGTCCGCAGGTTAAGCCGACAATCCGAAATTGTTCGGGGTATTGAGCTACAATATCTAGAGTTTGAGTGCCGATGGAGCCTGTAGAGCCGAGAAGAGTTATAGCTTTCACAATTTTTTAAGGTTTTGTGGATCATTCTAATATTACGATTGCGGGGATGAAATTTGGCGATCGACTAATAGACCTCTCCAATAATTTTTGTGGAACAGCTATTCAGACTGTTCCCACCTTAGTTTTCGGGAGATGTCTCATGAATTGGAGGATTTGTCAGGAGTCAGGTAGTGGCAGATTTTATGCGGAATGAGTCGAATTTTGATGATTCCAGTGAGGACAGCGGCGTCTCCATCACGGAAAATATGGAAGAAAGTCGATCGCAGCCACCGTCGAGTTTGCTAATTGCGATCACCACTACAGCGACAATTTTATTTTTGTCTAGCAGTTTGCGACACGCCTTGTTTCAATCCACTGCTTTCGATTTAGGCATTTTTGACCAAGCGATTTACTTAATCAGCCAAAACCAAACGCCTTTTTCCTCTTTGATGCAGATGCACATTTTAGGCGACCACGCAGCGGTAATATATTATCCCCTAGCTTGGTTGTACAAAATTTACCCCGATGTGCATTGGCTGTTTTTAGTACAAGCAGTGGCTTTATCCCTGGGGGCTTGGCCTAGCTGGAGTTTAGCACGCTTGGCAAGTTTGAATCCAGAACAATCCCGCGCGATCGCATTTATTTACTTACTATATCCCGTAGTATTTAACATCAACTTATTTGATTTTCACCCAGAAGTAATCGCCTTACCCGCACTTTTATCAGCAATTTTAGCAGCCCGTTTAAACAAAATTATGTGGTTTAGTGCCGCTATTTTATTAGTCTTAAGTTGCAAAGCAGTTTTGTCCCTAACTGTCGCAGCCATTGGTTTATGGCTATTGTTATGCGAAAAAAAACAACGATGCGGCGCGATCGCACTTGTGTTCGGCATCGCCTGGTTTGTGATTGCTTCCCAAAAAATCATTCCCTTCTTTAGTGGTAGCGAAGTCGCCGGAGTAGGGCGCTACAGTTATCTAGGAAAATCGGTACTAGAAATTATTATAAACATCATCTTAAAGCCACAATTAATCTTAGGTAAATTCTTTTCAATTGATACTTTTAAATATATATTTCTACTCAGCTTACCACTATTTTGGGGATTGTTGCCATTCTCCAGCAAAATAGGAATGCGATATTTGCTTCCACTGATTCCAGCCCTCCCAACTCTCGCCATCAATATTCTCTCAGACTTGCCATTTCAACGCAGTTTAGCCTATCAATATTCAGTGCCTATAATTCCATTTTTATTATTAGCGGTTATCTCGAAGTCAACGCCCGTCAACCCCGCACAGTCTACCCCCCCCTACTCCGCACAGTCTACCCCCCCCTACCCCCCCCAAGGGGGGAAATTAGGAGATAAAAATGTTGAATTCTCGCAACAAATTAATTCTGAGTCTACCCCCCCCTACCCCCCCCAAGGGGGGAAATTGGGAGATGAAAATGTTGAATTGTGGCAACCAATTAATTCTTTTTTCCCCTTGAAAATTTCCCAACTCCCTCAATTTTGGCTGGGAATGGAATTACCAAAAGCCATGATAATTTGGTCGTTAATCATTTTCCTATTTCTCGGCGAGTACAAAGATTTTTTTCTGTATCTAAATAGACTAGATACTTGGCAAGCAACACGGGAAGCGATCGCACAAATTCAACCCCAAAGCAGTATCTTAACAGACAATAGACTGGCCCCTCACTTTGCCCACCGCCCCATTGTCAAATTGCTTTCCCAGATTTCACCCCAAACAGATTTAGCTGAATTTAAATACATATTATTAAACCAACGCCATCCCTGGCCAGATACCGAAAAAATTGGTAATAACTTAGCCACTCAACTGCAAAGCACTCCCCAATTTCAATTAACCTATCAAAAAAAACAAGTTCTGTTATTCAAACGCATCGCTGATTAAACCCATAAAATGCTAACCTTAAAATCCCTAAAACCCCATCCAGTATTTTTAATGATTGTCGCCACAACAATCGTCTTATTTGCTTGCAGTAGCGTGCGACACGCTTTGTTTCATTCCACTGCCTACGACTTAGCCATTTTTGACCAAGCCATTTATTTAATCTCTCAAAATCAAACGCCATTTTCTTCTTTAATGGCAGTTAATATTTTAGGCGATCACGCGGCCTTTATTTTTTATCCCCTGGCTTTACTTTACAAAATATATCCAGACGTTCATTGGCTGTTATTCGTACAAGCAATTTCCTTAGCTTTGGGTGCTTGGCCTAGTTGGAGTTTAGCACGTCAAGCAGGCTTAGATGAAAAAAAATCAATGGCAGTGGCAGCAGTCTATCTGCTTTATCCCGCAGTATTTAATGTCAATCTTTTTGACTTTCATCCAGAAGTAATTGCTTTCCCCGCGCTTTTAGCAGCAATCTTGGCGGCGCGGCTGAACAAAATACTATGGTTTTGTGCAGCCATTGTCTTAGTTTTGAGTTGCAAAGCCGTGTTATCTTTAACTGTGGCAGCCATGGGTTTTTGGCTGTTATTTTTTGACAAACAGCGGAATTGCGGACTAATCGCTTTATTTCTAGGTGTGGGTTGGTTTTTGATAGCAACTCAGGCCATTGTACCCTATTTTAATCAAGGGAAAGAACACGCGGGAATTGGCAGATATCAATATTTAGGTAAGTCGGTTTTAGAAATAGCTGCTAATTTGATATTGAAGCCCCATCTAATTTTAACACGTTTGTTTTCTGGGGAGACTTTTGGGTATTTAGCCTTATTGCTATTTCCGGTAATTTGGTGGATTTCTCCACGGCATCTGACACCTTTGATTAGTGCAGTGCCGATGTTAGCTATGAACATTCTTTCGGATATTCCGGCTCAAAGAGATTTAATTCATCAATATTCTATTCCCATATTCCCGTTTTTATTGGTGGCAGTGATTGCCAATTTGTCTGAGTATAATCAGCCGGAATTCAAAATACCTAAAATATTCGATCGCCTCAGAATTTCTAGTTTATCTTGGGAGCGGAATATCGTAATTTGGTCATTAATAAGTTTTTTGTGCTTGGCGAAATACGGCTATTTTTGGAGTATTTATTTAGAAGGCATTGACACTCTGCCGGCAACGAAAGAGGCAATTTCTCTGGTTCAAACTAAAGGCAATGTTTTAACGACATCAAATATTGCTCCGCACTTAAGTCACCGTCCTGTGGTAAAATTAACTTTGGCTCACACGCCGCCTGCAAATCTGACAAAATTTGACTATGTGTTGCTGAATTGGCGCTATCCAGGCTGGATGAGCGATCGAGGTTTTGTGCAAAACTTAGTAACTCAACTCACCAACAATCCCAAATTTCAACTGAAATATCAACGGGATGACATTTATTTATTTACCAAACAGCCCTAAATGCGATCGCCCACAATTTCAAATGCTTTACCACCAGCCAGCAGTGCGTAAACATAGCTAGCCGTCGGTGCCCTTAACTCTGACACCACTTCCCCCTAAGTCTGCGTTACCCAGTCAAGTAGATTTTAAATTACCAAAAAACTGGGTCTAAAGCCCCGTTACTTCGACTACGCTCAGCACATCGCCTTCTAGGACGGCTTTAATTCAAGTGTAAAGATGTCTTGCAAGCTACAAGTTTATAGCTACAATTGCTTGTAAGCATGATAGAATCATCTAAGGTAGGAAGAAAACATTTAAAGGTTAGTAGGCAACGTAAAGACTTCGCCATTAAGACGGCGTTGTGCGCAGTGAAATCTAGCGATTTTGTAGCTTATGAAAACCTTCAAGTGCGGAACATGGTGAAAAACCATAAGCTCGCTAAATCAATTAGCGATGCAGCATGGTCGCAGTTTGCTCAATGGTTGCAATATTTGGGAAAAGTGTACGGTAAAACAGTAGTTGCTGTTGCTCCTCAGTACACTTCCCAAGATTGTTCAAGTTGTGGCAATCGCGTTCAGAAGTCGCTCTCAATCAGAACTCATGTTTGCCTGTGTGGTACAGTGTTAGACCGCGACCATAATGCAGCTTTGAATATTCTGGCAAAGGGATTGAAAGCCCGTGCAGGAATTAATTTAAATACGGTGGGGCACACCGGAATTAACGCTTGGGGACAGACCGACCTCTATTCGCTGGTGGTGACATCAACGGGCAAGTTGACTGATTGATCCAAGAATCCCCGCGCGTTCACGCGCCCGGAGTGTCAAATAAATATCAAGTGTTTAAAATCACCTTCTGCGGTACAATTATGAAAAGCTCGTGACATCCTCAACTCCGATCCTAAACTATGAATACAACAGAGAACACAACAGAAAAATCCAAACTCTCCAACGAAAAAACCTTGGAGGCTATGAAGAATTTCTCCGAAACTTACGCCAAGCGCACCGGGACTTACTTTTGTTCCGAGCTTTCTGTCACCGCAGTCGTAATTGAAGGACTAGCAAAAAACAAAGACGAACTAGGTGCTCCCCTATGCCCTTGTCGGCACTACGAAGACAAAGAGGCCGAGGTAAAAGCAGCCTACTGGAATTGTCCCTGCATTCCCATGCGCGAGCGCAAAGAATGTCATTGTATGTTATTTTTGACACCAGACAATGATTTTGCTGGAACGAGTCAGGAAATTGGAATGGATCAGCTTCAAGCAGTCAGAGAGACTATGTAATCAGTTAAGTAGGCGGGCGTTAACTAGCCGCAGTTTTGAAAACAAGTTTTTATGTATAGATATTTTTAAAACTTAGCTATCAAAACTTTTAATCAAATCCGCCTACTACAATAGGTTGCTCCCAAAAAAAACGTCACTGGCGGGAGGACACCGCACAAGCATTATTCAATATGTCTCATTAATTTCTAGAATCAACAATTTCAAATCTTAAATTTAAAACCCAATGGAACAGGAAATGCCGACGGAGTTTTGGCAAGGCATCGAAGAGTTTAATAGTAAACAATTTTACGCTTGTCACGATACTTTAGAGGCCTTGTGGATGGAAGCAGGCGAGCCAGAAAAAAGATTTTATCAAGGACTTTTACAAATTTCTGTGGGACTTTATCACTTAGGAAATCAAAACTGGCGCGGCGCTGTGATTTTGTTGGGAGAAGGGATAAATCGGCTCAGTTATTATCAGCCTAGTTATGCGGGAATTGCTGTGGCAGATTTGCTGCAACAAAGCACTCAACTATTGAATGCTTTGCAACAAGCTGGTTCGGAAAAAGTGGCTGATTTTTTACCATTATTAATTGGTGTGGAAGTTGCGAATTTGCAATTGCCACGCATTAGTTATTAGTTATTAGTTATTGGAGGCAGAGTCTGGAAGACTCAAAACAAACAAAACAAATAATTAATAACCAATAACAACTAACAATTAACAACTACGATCGCCACTTGACAGAACAGCCGATCGCCTCTGTACTCGAAGGCTCTACCGATTCATCCTTCAGCAATTGGGCGATCGCACTTCGTAGATAAGCCACCTGCACCGCTGCGGCATCATCAGCATTGTCATCAATCAAACCTTTGTAACGCAATCTGCCATCTCGATCTAGCAAAAATACTTCCGGTGTTTTAGAAGCCCCAAAACTTTCAGCGACATCTTGAGCCACATCTCGGATGTAAGGAAAATTGAGTTGATTGTTAGCCGCAAATACTTTCATGTTTTCAAAACTGTCTTCGGGATATTGATTAGCATCATTAGCATTAATCCCGATTAAAGTAAAATCCTCGTCTTGAAAATCTGCTTGCAGTTCTTTTAGGCGATCGAGATACAACTTTACATAAGGGCAGTGATTGCACATAAATACTACCCCGATCGCCCGAAATTTTTCTAAATATCGAGCTAAATGGTGAACTTCTTCATCAACTCCCGGCAGTTCAAAATCTGGAGCGTAGCCATTAATCGGAGTACCCATTGTTTCCCTTAGTAATTTTTTTTCACAGTCAACAGTCAACAGTCAAGAATCATATAAAGTGCAACCTGAATCCATCTTAACCCTATTTTTCAATCCATATCAATCACAACCATCGGATATTTTGTCAAAAACCCGGTGGTTGTGTCAAGGACTAAATAGCTTGCTGGTGGGACAAATCTTTTCATCCTTTTTGCTGATGTTCTAAAGTTAATCAACCCTCGTCTTGCTTTAGCCAACCTTGAGCCACAGCTTGATATCCAATCATTTTGTATGCTAATTTAGCGGCTGTAAATTCTGAGACTACAGAATCTACAACAGGTGCTAATTCCATAATGTCACAGCCGATCACTTCGTAGGACTCGAAGACACGGCGCAAAAATCCAGTCAGCGAATACCAATTTAACCCGCCCGGTTCTGGAGTGCCAACCCCTGGAATTAAAGTCGGATCGATGCCATCTAAGTCTATAGTCAAAAATACCCGCTTAGTTGTGATACTGGCAATTGCCCGATCGGCCCAATCTGGTTGAGTAGCAATTTCCCTAGCTTTAATCACATTAAGCTGTTTTGCTTTAATCAAATCAGCTTCTTCCTTACAGATAGCACGAATGCCGATTTGCAGTGTGGGTAAACCCATATCAACCACCCGCCGCATCACACAGGCGTGGTTATGAATCGAACCTTCATACTCGTGTCGCAAGTCGCCGTGGGCATCAACTTGTATAACTGTGAAAGGTTCGTCTGGGTATGCTTGGCGATAACCTTCGACAACGCCGGCGGTGATGCTGTGTTCGCCTCCGAGGGAGATCACAAATTTATTTTCTGTAACTAACTGATACACTGCTTCTTGGGTGACTCGCAGCATTTCTAGGGATGAAACTGGTTGGCTGTTGCGGGTATCGGCGATCGGATCTTTTGTATAAATTCCGACATCGTAGCAAACTTCAGAATCGAGTTCTTCGTCGTAACATTCGAGTTGATGAGAAGCTTCTAGAAGTTTCGCTGGCCCGTTTTCGCAGCCGCGACGGTAAGTGGTGGTAGCTTCGTAGGGAATTGGTAAGATAACTACTTTGGCGGTGTTGTAGTCGGGTACAATTTCTGAGCCTAGAAATGGTACGACAGCAGTGGAAACGATGGTTGGCATAGGGGAATTTTCAATAAGGCAAAAAATTCAGCATCTTTAATGGTGGCATAATATTGGCTCGTAGTGCAAAGTAGTCAGTTGACAGTTGACAGTTGACAGTTGACAGTTGTCAGTTGGCAGTTGTCAATTGGCAGTTGGCAGTTGGCAGTTGGCAGTTGGGCCGTTGTCAGTTGGGCCGTTGGCAGTAGTCAACAGTCAACAGTCAACAGTCAACAGCTAACAATGCCCCATGCCCTATGCCCTATGCCCTATCTCAAATCTCAAATCTCAAATCCCATGACATCTTCTACGTTAACTGCTGTCGCGCCTCAAACTTGGGTGTGGAAAGGCTTTCCGATTTGTTACCAGACTGCGGGAACCCAGGGGCCTGCGGTGGTGTTTGTCCACGGTTTCGGTGCGTCTTGGGGCCATTGGCGCAAGAATTTGCCGGCATTGGCTGTTGATTGTCGCTGTTTTGCGATCGATCTGATCGGTTTTGGCGCTTCTGCTAAACCTGTGCCGAAACTGGAAATTGACTATTCTTTTGAGACTTGGGGTCAGCTAATTGCTGATTTTTGTCGGGAAGTTGCGGGGGGGCCTGCTTTTTTGGTGGGAAATTCGATCGGCTGTGTGGCGATTATGCAAGCTGCTGTGGATTTTCCTGAGATTGCTTCTGGTGTCGTTTTACTTAATTGTTCTTTGCGCTTGTTGCACGATCGCAAACGGGCCCAAATGCCTTGGTATCGCAGTTTAGGAGCGCCCATAGCACAAAAAGTTTTAAATGTCAAATGGATTAGTCAATTATTTTTCAAACAATTGGCCACGCCGAATACAGTGCGAAAAGTGCTTTTGCAAGCTTATCACCGTCCTGAAGCTGTTACTGATGAACTGATAGAAATGTTGTTGAAACCAGCGCGAGATCCTGGTGCTGTGGAAGTTTTTGTAGCATTTATTAGTTATTCTCAAGGTCCGTTACCGGAGGATTTGTTGCCTCGTTTGAGCTGTCCTGCTTTGATTTTGTGGGGTACGGATGACCCTTGGGAGCCGATCGCCCTTGGACGAGAATTAGCCAAATACCCAGCGGTTGAACAGTTTATTCCTTTGGAGGGGGTTGGCCATTGTCCCCAGGATGAAGCGCCGGAATTGGTGAATCCTATTTTACTTGATTGGATTAAAGGGCGATCGGCATTGCCAGCAAATTAGTATGATTGAACCGCGAAGACGCGAAGGACACGAAGGAAGAAGTGGGAAGAAGAAATTCTACTCGTTACCAGGCTCTGGCCTGGTAATGCCGATCGGGAGGCTCTGCCTCCATTTTGGAGCCTGGTAATGCCGATCGCGAGGAAGGCTGACTTTCTATTTTCCTTTTTCGAGGCAGAGCAAGAGTGATATGGGTTCCCAGGCTGGAGCCTGGGAACCAGTTATAGTTCAAACAAACAGGAAACTATCAGGTGTAAAGTTGCCTTGAATTACAGCTATTTGGTCTGATGTACCTGCTAAATTGATGGAGTTACCAACAATATTGTAGTTGGAAATATTCCCACGTAATTGGATGCGATCTATTCCTGGCTGAAAATCTTGAATCGATGCAAATCCGGTGCCACTATAGTAGGTCTTGGTGGCATCTCCTAGCACAAAAATGTCTCTACCTCGACCCCCAATCAGCACATCTGTTTCATTACTTCCTGGTGTGGCACTCAAGGGATTTACTCCAATTAGCGTATCATTTCCACGCAAACCTGAGAGTGTATCGTTACCTTCTCCTCCTACTAAAGTATTGTTTTCGATGTTTCCGGTAAGGACATCTACATTGGGAGTACCTGTGACATTAACGAAATTCTCTACCGTAAAATTCAGAGTGCCGATAGTGGGTATATTGTTAACGGCTAACCGATTCTGGGACAAGTCCACGTTAATAGAAGCTGTGCCGCTACCTGTTGAAGCATCGATGGTATTAATCTGTCCTAAAGGAGCAATTATGTCTTCTATGCTTTGCAGGGTATCATTACCGGCTGTGCCTTTGCTGACAAGGCCTTGAGCCTTCAGGGTAATGCCACTTCCTAGGGAAAGATAGCTAATTGTATCTGTGCCTAATCCTCCAATTATGCTATCAGTGCCGCTACTACCTAGGATGAAGTTGTTTAAACTATCTCCGGTAATATTGTCGTTTCCTGCTGTGGTATTGATACTGTTGGCTGGCGGTGCGGGTGGAGTTTGGTTTTGGGGAGGTAGAGCAGAACTGGTAAGTTGTGTGCCTTGATTTGGAGGTGGTGGATTGCCCGGTCCCCCTTGATTTTGAGGTGGTGGATTGCCTGGTCTCCCTTGATTTTGAGGTGGTGGATTGCCTGATCCGTCTTGATTTGGCTCTGGTGGATTGCCTGGTGTATTAATTGAATTAGGATTAGGAAATAGTGGTGGCATGGTGTAATTTCCTCGATTGTTTTTCTAAGTTTCAAGCAGTTGTAAGGCTACAGAAATTGATTCTCGATCGCCCTTTGCTTTAGTCGATACAATCATTAAGCTGGTTGAAGATGACATTTATCCCTGTGCTAGGATTACAGTTTTGTAATCTGGAGAAATTAGCGTTTTTCTGAATTTTGGGATAAATTACGATCGCGGGAGTGGACGCGGTGGAATGCCCAAAATTTGAATCAACTGTGCTTCGCTGACTCCCAATTTTTTCGCTGCACCGGGAATATCTAAAGGAGGAGGGGGCTGTGGACAGGGCGGCCGATTTTGGTCACTTGGTGGTTCGGGCGGTTTGGGGGGTAGCCCCAATGCTTCGATTAACTTGGCTTCGGTGACTCCTAATTGTTTGGCCGCAGCAGCAAAATCTATACGGGGCGGATGTCTGCGCTCTTGACTTGGTTCTGGTGCGCTCTGGGCTAGTAGAGTATTAGAAGAACTAGCTGTAGTCCAGGGGAAAGTCAAGCTGCTAAATCCCAGCACCAAGGCTGTAGCAGGTAATGCGAGTAGTGAAGCAATTTTCATGATATTTACGAAAATATTGACAGCAACATTAAACTCCTGAAACATTACCTGCAACTCTGCGGATAGATTACAATTTTGTAATTTAATTAAATAAATAATCGCGCTATAATCGCAACCTGATCGGTAAATCTATGAATGTTTTATATGTTGAAGATGAAGCAAAAATCGCCAATTTTGTTTGTATTGGTTTGAAAGAACAAGGCTTTGTCGTGGATTATTGCGATAATGGTAATGATGGCTACGATCGCGCGATGGATAATCAGTACGATGCGATCGTCCTGGATATTGTTTTACCGGGAAAAGATGGATTATCTATTCTGAAACTTCTGCGAAAGGCTGGACGCAATGTACCTGTGATTTTATTAACGGCTCGCAATGAACTAGACGATCGCATTGAAGGGTTACATCTCGGTGCTGATGACTATTTGGCGAAACCTTTTTTTGTAGAAGAGTTAGTTGCTCGGATTTATGCTGTGGTGCGACGGGCTTCTGGCGATCGCCAAAATATTCTCAGTGTCGGCCCAGTTAAGCTCGATCGCATTCTCCGAGAAGTTACCTGCGATTCTCATGCGGTAGAACTTACTACCCGTGAGTTTAATCTGTTGGAATATCTGATGCGATCGCCCGGTAGGGTACTCACTCGCACGCAAATCCTCGAACATATCTGGGGCTATGATTTTAATCCGAATACGAATGTGGTAGATGTCTGTATTCAACGCATTCGCAAGAAAATTGAACCTATCGGCGGTACGGGATGGGTTGAGAGCGTGCGGGGCGTTGGCTATCGGTTTCGCAAACCAACTTCCCCATCATGAAACTGCAATCTTTTCGCTTTCGGATTACTCTATTCTCGGCTGTTCTGGCTAGTGTGGCTCTGATTGGCTTTAGTATTGTTTCGTGGTGGTTGATTTATGATGCTAAGGTGAAACGTCTTGATGCTGAAATCAAGAATCAGTTAATCCAATCTACCCGTCCCGCATCAACCCAATGGGATAATTATGCTAATTCTTTGCCATTATTTTTGGGGATGAATGGCAAAACAACTGTGGCTTTGCTCGTGAATGACAGAGATGGTAATTTGCTCTACAAATCGACTCAGTGGCAAGATGGAATTGATGCTGATTCACTCTGGCGATCGCTTCCCCAACCTCCTCCCGATCCTGTTAGAATACCTTTTGAATTAGCACCTCCCCCTCCACCTCTCAATGGAATTGATTCATTGTTACCGAGAGAAAGAAGGCCTCCGCGCGATCGACCTCCTGAATTCGATCGCCCCGCTTCATTCTCTCCCAGAGAAAGAAGACCTCCGCGCGATGGGCCTCCTGAATTAGATAGACCTGATTTTCCTCAAGTTTTGGAGGCGAAGCTAGCAACAAGCCGTACTAGCAAGACTATTTGGCGTGTAGGCGCAATTCATTCTCCTCAGACTCAAATAGCGATCGCCGTTAACTTACAGGCGATCGATCTAGAAATGACATCGATTGGTAATATCTTTCTGATATCAATTCCTGTAGTTCTTTTACTCGTAGCCGGTGGAGCTTGGGTGATATCGCGGAGTATTTTGTATCCCATTGGGCGACTAACTACGGCAATCCGAAATGTTACTGTACAAGGACTAGATCGTCGCGTGCCCCTCGGTTCAACGGATATAGAGTTTGTAGAGTTAATTTCTGTGTTCAATCAAATGCTGGAACGTCTGGAACGGAGTTTTCAGCAAGCTTCTCGATTTAGTGGAGATGCTGCTCATGAATTAAAGACACCGCTGGCAATTTTGCAAGGTCAACTAGAACTGGCTTTGCATCAAGCCCAAGAGGAGTCAGAGATGCAACAAACTCTCAGTAAGTTATTGGATGAAGTGCGCCGACTGAGTGAAATTACCCGTAAACTTTTACTACTTTCCCTAGCCGATG
Organism: Microcoleus sp. CAWBG640; assembly: GCF_020883015.1. NCBI lineage: Bacteria > Bacillati > Cyanobacteriota > Cyanophyceae > Oscillatoriales > Microcoleaceae > Microcoleus > Microcoleus sp. CAWBG640. The sequence goes on along the minus strand of NZ_JAHRFC010000002.1, from coordinate 215,959 downwards.
CCGGACGGATGAGTTTAAATTGGGTTGAGGTGAATCTGTCTATTTTGTTAGCTGAAATTGCTGAAGATATGGAACTTTTAGCACCAGATTTAGAAGTACAAATGGCAATTGCTCCTAATTTATATATCAAGGGCGATCGCGATTTGCTGGTGCAGGTTTTGCAAAATCTGGTTGGTAATGCGATTAAATATAATTTGCCAGAGGGTTGGCTCAGGTTACAGGCTAACTGTCTGGGAAAAACAGTAATTGTGAAAATTGTCAATAGTTCTCAAGATATTTCTTTGAGTGAGGGCGATCGGATTTTCGATCGCTTCCATCGTGGCGACTCTAGTCAAACCCAAAAAATTGCAGGTTCGGGATTGGGACTAAGCTTAGCACGGGAAATAGCCAGGGCCCACGGTGGCGATATTAAGCTAGATGCTGCCATAGTTGGTCAAACAGGATTCACCCTTAGTTTACCTGTGGGCGATCGTGATTAATACCCTTGGCCGTTCCTATCTAGGCCGGATGTAGTAAAAAGGACACAGCACTGCTGTGTCCCTACAAATACCATGTTTAAAACTATCGGCTTGAGTGAGACTTTTTACTCAACCAATCCTTGCCCAATCTGATAGTCACATCCGATTGCAAAGAACCGGTACTCTCAACCAAAACATCCCCAAAACCCACAGACTGGCGAATCGCTTCCGCACCTTTAACATCCCCATCTTGAGCCACAAAAGTAGTGACATCCAAGGGTTCTGGCCAATCTTTATAAACCTGAACATTCCGATAGCCGGCGCGAGTCAAAGTCTTGACAAAATCTGCAACAGCAGCATCATCGCCGGTACTATCTTGAATCGCCACTTTCAGAAAAGTCGGATCAGCATTCTCGATTTTCCAAGTATTTTGACCGAAGTCAAAATGTTCGGCCACCATAGTTTCGATCGCATTTTGATCGGGCAACCAGTAACTAGCCTTGTAATCCTTGGCATCGCTGAACTTACCGGGAACCATCAACATTTGCACGCTAGAGCGATCGGTTTTTGTCGCAAAACCAGCCAAAGCCACTAATTCCTCAACACTCAAATTTGTGTCAATATGAGATTGAATTACTGACAAAATTTTGGGCAATCGAGAAAGCAGACCGACATTAACTTCCTGTTCCACAAAAGCGCGCATCAACAATTGTTGGCGCTGCACTCTACCGATATCCCCCAAATTGTCGTGGCGATAAAGCAAATAGTGGACGATTTGTTCGCCGTTTAGCTTCTGCTTACCAGCCTTTAAATCTATATATAAATGCTGGCTTTCATCGGTATATTTCATGTCTTTAGGGACATTAATTGTCAGGCCACCAAGGGCATCGACTAAGCTTTTGATGCCTTGAATATTGACGGTGACATAGCGGTCAATTCCCACACCGCCCAGGAGTCCACTAACCGATTTGGCTGAGGAAGCCGGACCGCCATAGTAATTAGCTTCGTTGATTTTCACCTCCCCTCTACCTTCAACATAGGTGCGGGTATCTCGCGGAATAGAAAGTACGCTTAACTTTTGATTTTGAGGGTCGAACCTAACCAGCAACATGGTGTCAGTTAACCCTTTAAAAGAGTTTTGCCACACATCGTATCCCTGTTCCTTGTCGGGATGGCCGTCAAGGTCGGAACTCAGAACCTTAAGTCCTAAAACTAAAATATTTACTGGGCGAGTGAGCTCTGGCATTTTCATGCTCAGCTTGGCCATATCCCCTTGAGAAAACACCGCCGCTTCTTCTGGGGTCAACTTCTGTTGCTGAAGCGGGGTTGTGGACAGAGAAACGGCTAGCAGTGCTCCGGCTGTGGCTGAGAGCATGGCGACTCCAGCTAAACCAAAACCAAATCCCAGCCAACGGCCTCGATGAGGCGGGGCAGATTTTCTGGTTGAGGGATTGGTGGCTGGTTGTTTGGTAGGGTCTTGATTAGGAGTTTTTTGAGCTGGCACTGGCTTCCTCACACACAATAAGAATAAAAAAAGATAATGGCAATTTGTAGTATCAACCTGAAGAGGCAATCAATCAATACGGTAAGGGCGGAAAATAACCCTAAATTATGATAGATGTTTGCCGACCAATTTTTCGGCTACGTGGCTAATGCCGGGGAGCCAGAGTGGTTGGCGTCTCCAAAGGCGAAACATCAGACTGAGGCTGATGATGAAATAGCTGGTTGTCAACAGGCTACTCATTAATAACATGGGAAGTGTCCAAGATTCCGCAGAAATGGCTCCTGCTTCTAAAAAAATATGCCCTAACAGCCAACTTAAAGCCAGGGCAATGGCTAAACGGCTGACGGCTTTGTGTTCGGGGCTGCCCTGGTGGCGGTAAAGTTTCCACAGGGCAGGAAAAAAGCCGATGACGGGGATGAGTAGTACAAACAGACTTACTCGATCGAGTTCAGGATTTTCTAAGGGATCTCTGTTTTTCATATTTTTAGCAACATTCGCAACTTAAAACTCAAAACAGCCAACTCAAAATTCCTCAGCCCCCAGACCCACATTTTGATAAACTGGATACAGCCAAGGAGACAGGAGAACAGACGAAAGCCATGACCAAATCCCAAAAACCGATAGTTATTGCTCCATCCATATTATCAGCAGATTTTAGCCGTCTTGGAGATGAGATTCAGGCGATCGACAAAGCTGGGGCTGACTGGATTCACGTAGATGTGATGGATGGTCGCTTTGTTCCTAATATTACGATCGGACCGCTGATTGTAGAAGCAATTCGCCCCGTGACTAAGAAACCTCTGGATGTCCACTTGATGATTGTGGAACCAGAAAAGTATGTTGAGGACTTTGCTAAGGCTGGTGCTGACATTATTTCCGTTCACGCCGAACACAATGCTTCGCCTCACTTGCACCGCACTCTCGGTCAAATTCGGGAATTGGGCAAAATGGCTGGTGTGGTTCTGAATCCTTCGACTCCTTTGGAGTTGATTGAGTACGTGCTGGAACTTTGCGATTTGGTGCTGATTATGAGCGTCAATCCGGGTTTTGGCGGCCAAAGTTTTATTCCGACTGTGTTGCCAAAAATTCGCCAGTTGCGCCAAATGTGCGATGAAAGAGGTCTCGATCCTTGGATTGAGGTGGATGGCGGTTTGAAGGTGGACAATACTTGGCAGGTTTTGGAAGCGGGCGCAAATGCTGTTGTCGCCGGTTCTGCTGTGTTTAAGGCGAAGGATTATGCAGGGGCGATCGAGGGTATCCGCAACAGTAAGCGCCCGACTCCTGAGTTGGCCGCTGTTTAATTCCAAAATGCGATCGTGTCCGTGAAGTTACCCATAAAAAAAGTGGTTTGCAATCAGGACTAATAGTCATGATTAAAAAATGGAAGAGCAAATTCTTCCATTTTTTTTGTGGGCGATCGATTAATATCGTTGACCGTTGCATCGGAATGATTTAACCTTACTAGAACACAGAGAACACAGAGAGAAATGAATAATTCCGATGAAGAGAGGAATTGATATAAAATTATGCTGTTTTACGATCGCACCCGCAATGTCAGGCGTACTGTATCCCCAATAGAGTGAGGAATACGCCAGCTAAAGAGCCATTTTTTAATTGTTTTGAGCAACTCCACATCCGCCAAAGTCGAAGCATCAGCATCCACAACTATTCGGCTGGCGCGCATTTTATCGAAGACAATTTCTAACACCAATTCGCCGTTTGTACCGGGCGGCACAGTCAGAGTTGCCAAGTGTTCGTTTAAACTATCGATCGCCTCTTCATCCAATCCCGTAGCGCTAACCACTTCTACGGGTGATGTACGGCGCGCCTTGGACGGTGCGATCTCTTCGATCTCTTCACAAACCATCTCCGCTTCGCTGCTCAATGATATCGTTTCCGGCTGCATCGGAATGATTTAACCGCAGAGAACACAGAGGACACAGAGGGAGAGAATAGAGATCTGAATCATTCAGATGCTACCGGATTTGATATGAGATGCCACGTTCAAATACTGCCGCTCCTCCTAGGGGGGCAAGAAATGAGCCAAAATTTCCACCACCTTTTAGGAAAGTTCGATTCACGGGTTTAACAACTAGGCTTGCAAATACGCCCTCATATTCCACCGCTTCCGGCGTTGTTTTGACAGTTGCCGCACTTTGTCGGAAAAATCCAGAATCGAGAAAGTATCTCCTGGATTCAGCCCGTTAATAAATTGCCGCAACAATGCCTGACATTGCTGCAAAGGCGCTCCCGATTGCGAACCAGAAGTATCGACTAAAAATACGACATCTTTTGGCACAATTTCATCAGTTTTGTACTCGATCTGCGGCATCAAATAAACTGCAAAATGTCCACCGCGATCGTCCGCTTGAGTTAATACCGTCGATTGAGTTTTTAAACCCGCAATTTGATAGCGAACAATCAAATCTTTGTTGGGAATTGTATCTGCATTTCCCAACAGGTAGTCCTCCCTAGGTGAATAACAGTTGACAGTGGACACTTGACGGTTGGATTAAGGGAATTATATGAAATCCGGTAGCATCGTAATTATTCATCTCTCTTATCTCCCTCTGTCTTCTCTGCGTTCTAGTAAGGTTAAATCATTCTGATGCAACGGTCAACGATATCAACATTATTTTCTATTTTTTGTCCTATTTTTTGCGATTTCAATCAGGTGTGGTTCTGTGCCATCGAAGGGGCGATCGTAGCAGATAACCTCTGTATTATTCCCGCAAGCAGAATTAACTTTCAAATTGCCAGTTGATAGGTTGCCAATCAAATCCACCCCGATCGCGCCTGTCTTTCCTGATACCCCGCGATAGCTGCCGCACGCCCTCGCGCAATTTCTCCCTCCAAAAAAGCTGCTTTCAATAACGCAAAACTTCCTGGCAAGAGCGATCGCTGCTTTATCGCGATCGCCACATTCGCTTCAATTCGATTTAAGAGTTGCGTGGGTTCCAAAAGCTCTGTCATGAAATCAATCTGATCAATGCAAGTTTCTAGAAAAAACTCGCAAAACTGGACTAATCCCGCCATTCTGAAAAAATGTTTTTATATTATAGGTTACAGCTTTTATTAAGCTAACTTTTTGCCGATCTTTTTGCCTATCTTTAATGACGTTCCTGGAGTGGGCAACCAATTAAGGGCGCATTTTGCAGAGCCATGATGTAGCGACAATTACGCTAAGGGGCTTACTTTAGTTGTTACGAAAAAGGATCGTGTAGAGCATTTTGAGGTGGAGCGACAACCAACAATTGAGGATTTTGGAAAACTGTTTAAAAAACCTGAATTGTTAACAGCAGAATTAACTTTCAAATTGCCAGTTGACAGGTTGCCAATCAAATCCACCCCGATCGCGATCGCGCAAATATCCAATGCCGGGATAAGGAAAATGATAGGCAAACATTAACGTGCGATCGCGCGCAATTTTTTCCAGTACCGCTTGGCGAGTTGTGACCGCCATCTCGCGATCGGCATCAAAAATCGGTTTCCAGCTTGGATTCCACAGGTTAATTGTATTAGTATGAACCGTATCGGCCGTATGTACCATCACCGCATTCCCCGATGCAATTCTAATCGCAACGTGACCGGGTGTATGACCGTAGGCAGGAATGGCTGTAAATCCCGGCAAAAACTCTTGGTTAACATCAAATTGAGTAACGCGATCGCGAATCAAACCTAACTGAGTTTTAGCAATCTCAATCATCTGCTTTTTCATCTCGGCCGGCCCCCCAAACTTGGGTAAATCCACCGAACTCCCAGTCCAAAAATTCCACTCTTGTTTGCCGATAAAATACCGGGCATTAGGAAATGTTAACCCACTTTTGCCATTCAAACCACCCACATGATCGCCATGGGCGTGGGTCAAAATCACCGCAGTAATATCGCTCGGTTTAATCAGTGCCTGCTGCAAGTTGTCGATTAACTTGCCCACTGTTGCTCCATTCAACAAGCCACTGCCTGTATCGATTAAAACTTTGTTCTGTCCGGTATCCACCAACAGAACATTACAATCTAGGGTGAGCTTTTCCCCTTGAAAACCTTGCTGCAACACCCGATTAAACTCTTCTGGTGCGGCATTGCTAGCAAAGATTGCTGCGGGAACGCTCAATGTTCCATCGCTAATCGAAATCAGGTTGAAGTTTCCCAACTTAAATCGATAGATGCCAGTATTGCGGGGCATCATGGGTCGAGCAGTTTGTGCCCATAAATTGCCGGTGATAGGTAGAGCGAAAGAGGTGGCGATCGCTCCTGTGAGAAAAGTTCGACGAGAAATAGGCATAGTTACAAATACTCTCGTTCGAGTCAAGGATGGTACTAATTTTGACCGAATATTACCTCATAATACTACTTTGTTGATGTTATTTTACAATATTTAACATTTATCAATAAAATCGTTAATTTTTAACAACACATTGCAGGATATTTTGCCCGATCGCCGCGTGTTTGGGATTATCGACCAGCCCTGAATCTATCTGTGTCCTCTGTGTCCTCTGTGGTTTAATAATTCCGATACAACCGAAATGGAGATCCCTTGATTCAACTACTTACAGGATTGCAAAATCCGTAGCATTAATCAGTCCTGTGGACACATTGGTGAGAGTAGCTAACAATTGACCGGAACTGGTAACTCGGATTAAAGTAGAATTATTTTCTACATTAATGCTCAATTGCGAAAAACTTAAACCGCCAATTAAGCCGATCGCATCCCTGCCACTTTGAAAGTCTAAAATAGTCTCGCGGCCGTTGTCGATACCTAAGATAAATCGATCGCTCCCAGTACCTCCAATTAAAGTATCATTCCCCTCATCTCCAAACAGCCAATTGTCCCCAGCACCGCCCAGTAAACTGTCTTCATCCTTACCGCCGTTAATCGAGTCATTGGCTGTAATTGTCACCGTAGCATTGCCGCTGGCTGGTGCGATCGTATAATTCCCATTTACCAAATTCAGTCGCAGCGTCTCTGCCAACTCCGGTATTGCGTCATCCACCGGGGTGAGAATCACATCCACAAAGCTCTGTCCGTTGGGAATAGTGACGGGAAAGGTACTACTCAGATTGTAGTCAGCGGCAATGGCGGTGCTGCTGGCATCAATGGCAAGATTCACCGTCAAATTACCGACTGTGCTAGCACTGCGACTGATGCGGAAAGTGCCTGCATCAATAGGAGTTTCCGAGGCAGAATTATCTAGTGCGGTGATGCTGACAGTCTGCTGTAGTTCCACAGCGCCGATGTCAACATTGCTACCAGAAACCCTGGTTAAGTTACGCTGATCCGTGGTAAGTGCGATCGCGCTGTTACCCCTGTCGATCGCGGGACTACCTAGATTCGGTGCGTGAGTTTGCGTGGGGCCACCGTTATTTGCCAGTGCTCCGAGATTCGGATTAATGGGAGTGCCAGCAGTGCCTACTTGGTCGCCATTAACACCATTCGTGAAACCAGTACCAGCACCACTATTTCCAATTAAGTTATTGCCCTGACTGGTAAATGTACCGTCTACATCGGGGTTTAAAGGGGCCGTGTTGCCAGCAATGATGGTGTTGCGGACATTTGCCACATTAGTGTTGAAAATACCGCCGCCTTGATTCGTGGCAGTATTGAGAGTCAGAGTGCTGCTGCTGAGATTGAGAGTGCCACCATTTCTGATTGCGCCAAAGTTGGCTGCGGTGTTGGCAGAAAACGTACTGTTAGTAATGGTTGCCACACCATCGTTCCTGATCGCACCAGCATTTTGTGTAGCTCGATTGCCGTTAAAGGTACGCAGGGATAAAGTTTAGACGATCGATTTTGCGAGTAAGTATTTAGCCCGATCGACCTCTTGTCCGCTTCCTTCGACGATTAGTAAAATGCTGCCCTGAGAAATCTGCTGCTGATAGGCTTTAGCTTGCTCTGAAGTCAGCCCCAATCCAATTAAAGCCCCCATCAATCCGCCCGCAGCCGTGCCAATGCCACCGCTCAACAGCGTAAAGCCGATCGCCCCAGACAACATGACTTGACCCACCCCTGGAAGCGCCAGGAGTCCCATTCCCAACATCAGCCCGGTAGCACCGCCAAGCCAATTGCCCAGAAACATTCCTTTCTTGAGTCCAGTTGCAGTCCCTGCGATCGCCCCCAACGAGTCACAGGGAAGATTTAAAGAATTTTGTCCTTCCTCGCAGCTAGGCCCCAGCAAGAACACCTGCGCCAATGGAAAGCCTGAAAAAACAAGACAATCGAGGGCTTGTCCGGCGTCTTCACGGCTAGAAAACGTTCCCAGGACTTGTCGCTGCTGGCTCAATATCGTATTAAACATGGCTAGATGCTAATAATTTAGTTTTTTCTGTATCTTTCACTACTATTTTACATATTTTTGGAAAAAAGCAACCATGAAAAAATCTGATTGTTAGCAAAAATTGACAAAAAAGAGTCCGCAGGCTTAAGTTACCAGCGGGCTCTTAGTCTGCGGAGGCAGACTTCCTAGGACAAGAAGCGGTTTCAACCGCCGAATGATGCTAAGTAACTAACGGCGAGGTGCGTACATAATCACCAAAACACCAAGTAAAGCAATCCATCCTCCGAGTAAATCGTATTTATCAGGAGCAACGCGATCGACAATCCAGCCCCACAGAATCGACAGCACAATAAAAACACCACCGTAAGCTGCATACGCCCGCCCAAAAGTAGCCGGTTGTAGCGTTGGAACCACCCCGTAAACTCCCAAAATAACCACCCCAATTACAGCTAACCAAGGGCTTTTACCTTCCCGCAACCACAGCCAAAACAAATAGCCACCGCCAATTTCGCAAACTCCAGCTACTACAAAAAGCAACAAAGATTGAATCATTTATTTTTGCGCGAATCGCTCAGCGTTGCAGGTTCTTCGATTGTCAAAGCAGCTTCATTTTCTTCGCCGGTGCGAATGCGAATTGCTCGGCTTACCGGAATGACAAACAATTTACCATCTCCAACCGTTCCTGTTTTCGCCGCTGCCACAATTGTATCGACAACCGCATCGACTATATCATCGTTCACGACAATTTCAATTCTGACTTTAGGAAGAAAGTCAACCGTAAAAGGTTTGCCTTCCATATCTAGCAACCCCAAAAAAGCCAGGGGTCTGCCTTTTTGTCGCCCAAATCCTTTCGCACCGGTGACAGTCATTCCCTGAATGCCCAGTTTGACTAAAGCTTCCTTGACGGAATCCAATTTACCAGGCTGGATAATGGCAAGAACTAATTGCATAGATTTTAAGTACCTATCTAGATTTAGAAGAAGGGACACCATCGCGCATAGGATGATTCAGATCCGATGGCAAAAACAGGGGTTTGCCTTTGATTAAGCTGTCTCCAATCAGGTAAGCAAATCCTCCAACAAAGAAGGCGATCGAAATCCCGATCGCAGTCAGAGAATTTGTTTTGGCACTACCCACTCCAGTCAAACCGTAGTAGAAAATGCCACAAACCATGAGTAAATTCATGACTAAACCCAAAATAGGAATCACCACAGTTTTGATTGGGTTGTGTTCCTCATCTAGCAAATGCTCTAGAGTAGCAACTAGCGTCACTCCGCAGGTAATTCCGTAGAGCATAAACGTGCCGATGTTAGAAACTAAGGTAACAATCGTGACGTTATCCACACTCTGCACTGCATAAGCACCAATCAAAGCCGAGAGTCCACTCAGAAAGTAAATCCCGATATGAGGCGTGTTGTAGCGCCCGTGTAAAAAGCCGAATACGGACGGCAATTCGCGATCGCTCCCCATGGCATAACTAATCCGAACACCCGTTGACAGCGACGATAGCGCCGTCCCGATCAATGCCATGACGACTGTGCTGGCGATCGTCACTTGCAGCAGAAATCCGTTGCCAAACAGCAGCGTATCCCCCAAAATTTTCGCTATATCGCCGATCGGCGCACCGGAGGATAATGCTGCTGCAAATCCTGTCACAGTTTTGCCGTCAACAGTTGCAGTGTATTGGTCGCCGATAAAAAAATTAGCAGCGAAATACTCAAAAAAATAGCATATACAAGCCTGAATAAATAAAGAGAGAATTACACCACGAGGAATATCACGCTGAGGATTAATAGCTTCACCGGCCATCGCTGTTGCCGATTCAAATCCCACCAGTAAAAGAATAGCGATCGTCGCCTGATAAATCAATCCCGATAAATCGTGAGGAACCACAACGCTCAAGGCATTTGCGTGTTCGTAATTCACATTTGGATGACCCAATCGGTAAACAATCATCAACAATCCCAGGAAGGTGAGAGAGCTAATTTGGACAATGTTGATGATGATATTAATCAGCGTCGAACCGGTAACGCCCATGAGCGCAACACTGCCCACCAGCCCCGTGAAGATAAAGCAAATTAAGGCTTTGCTGAACCAATCCCCTGCAAAATCCGGGTTAAACAACTGGCCGATGTAAACGACCAGGGTTCCCATGAAGCTAATCATAATTCCGGGATACACCCAGTAATACAAGTGTGCTGCCCAGCCTGTGACAAACTTTGCCAAACGCGCCAAACGAAAGTGTTTGTGTTCTTCTTTTGCTAAGATTGCTGCTTCGGCATAGTAGTAGGAACTGCCCGCACCAGCTTCTGGGTAAGCTTTAGAAAGAGTTGCATAACAACTTGCGGTTAGTAGGGCGATCGCAGTTGCTAGGGCGATCGCGGCCCACATATTTTTAGCCGAATCCGGCGGGGCTTGCAATTGATAAGTCGTCCACAGAAAAGCGCCCGGTGCAATCAACGCCATCGCGTTAATCGTAATTCCTATCAGTCCAAGAGTAGGCTTGAGTTGTCCATTGGAGTCTGTCATGGAATTTTGATTTTAGTATTGATCCCGCCTGTAACGGGGCTTGTGACCAAATTACTTTCGGTCATTTCGAGCTGTTACATCGGTCATAGTTTGCATATAAACCCTATATTTAAGGTTAAAAATGTATAAATCTGTATCTTATAATACATGAAGTCGCTAAAAGTCCCGTTTGATTTCGCTATAAGCTGTTATTGTCTATGGTTGAGATGAAATATGGACTCGTTTGTTTATTGTTCCCAGGTTGGAGCCTGGGAACGCATCTTGAAAGGCTCTGCTGTGAGATTGGCACCCGAAAGTTTACCCCTTCCCCTTGTCTGACTATTTGGAGATACTAGCGAGAATGCTTTCCATTTCAGCAAGCTCGATCGCCCCTGAGAAGGTTTTGCCGTTCATGATAAAGAATGGAGTGCCTTCTATACCCAACTTTTGAGCTAGTTGCACGTCTTTCCCAATGGCGGCTTCGGCGGCGGGACTGTTGCGATCGCTGTTGAATTTATCTAATTTCAGATTGAGTTTTTGGGCGATAGATCCGTACAATTCCTCACCTAACTGTTTTTGTCCCTCAAACAAAGCATTGTAATATTCCCAGAATTTACCCTGCTGTTGGGCAGCCCAGGCTGCTTTAGCTGCTGGTAGGGCTTGAGGGTGAATGGAAGTCAAGGGAAAATGTTTGTAGGCTAAAGTAACTTTGTCCTGGTGTTTTGCCATAAACTGCTTGACAGTATCGTGAGCGCGGGCGCAAAACGGACATTGAAAATCGGAAAATTCTAACAGTACAATCTGTTGCGAGGTGGCACCGGTACTGGGAGAATCGCCGATGGCAGATTTAGGAGTAGTTTTCATCTCCTGCAAAAATGACTGCTGCGCTGCTTTGAGAGTCTCTTGCTGTTGTTGCTGATATGCTTGTACCGATTCCAAAATTGCTTGCGGGTTTTCGCGGATGATTTGCAAGACTTGCTCTTTTAACTTGGGATCGACTGGATTACCACCGGCTGACTGGGCGGGGGAACAACCGATGAATACGAGGCAAACTGCTAACAGTACACTAAAGCCCAGGGCTTGCTGGTGGCGGAGTTTTCGCCAAATAGAGGATATCTTCATCTTTTTTTTTGCTAATTCACGGCAAGACTTAATCCTACATTGCGAATTGGGAATTGAGCAGGGGGCATCGGGAATTGGGCATTGGGGATTGGGAATTGGGGATTGGGAATTGGGCATGGGGAATTGGGCATCTTCGGCTCAAAGCATTGCTTTTAGTAACACGAATTAAGGGGTAGAATTTGGTGATTTTGGTATAAAATATTAAAGGGCGATCGCACTGACGATCGCCCTTTATTGGCTTTAACTTTTAGGCTTGTTTGAAAACCAGACTATTTGCGGTTGTTGAGCCACTTAGCAGCAACTATTCCCAAAATACCAGCCACCACTGGATTTCCTAAAAACTTCATCAAACTAGGTTGTTCGGCTAACACTTCTCGGAAAATATCCGGGTGATTGTGATAGGTAAACGAGGCTAATTTGGTAACATCGTCAGCATTCATCCGGCTAGCGTGGTGAGTAGAAAGCCCTAGCTGTTGTTCCAAGGTGCGATCGTTCAATCCTCTCTTGCTCAATTGCTTGAAAAATTCCCGCGCCACGTCATCCCGTTCGTTTGGTTTAATTTGGGCGATCGCTTTTTGCAATTCCGGTTCCAATTGCGCCGGCGGCAACGAGTCGTGATTCAGAGAATTACCAAATAATTGTTTCCGCTCAGCCGGCGAAGTTCGTTGAGCAAAATCGTCAAAATTTTCGTATTCTTCCCCGGATGTTTCTGGCATCATTTCTCGATCGCCACTTGCCAAATCGCTCATGATTTGACGTTTGTAATTATCGCTGGTACTCATCGTGTTTTTTTCCCATCTAGACAACATCTGTGTCTCACGTAGAGACTTTTTTGCCAATAATTAGCGGTAGATTAAACTACAGATTGGCGAGATTTGTAACTGACTAATTCGGTCAAGACTTGTATTCTATTTGATTTGATTGCTGGTCATACTTGGCAGTCAAAATCAGTTTTTTATCTGGCGCATACACCAAGACACTTACATCTTGATTAGGAAAATTCTTGTGAAAACCTTGTGCTAAAGATTTCGCCAAATCCTTGACTTCTGTAGGGCGGACTTGGGGGGTAATCACAACTCCCAGCTTGTTGTTGTCGCGCACATAAGCATCTTGAACCAGTCCCTTAGCCGTCTTTGTTACCCATTGACCAAAATCTTGACCTGCTGCGGTATTCCCCTGTTCTAGCTGCGCGTAATTACCCTGACTGCCACCAATGGCTACAGGTGTATTCATCGGTTTTTGAGCTGAAACGCTTGGGGTGCAAGCTGTGGTAAAACTGAGCACTAAAACCAAGAGTAGTCCAACAATTATTTTGCGACTTTGCTCAAATAAACTCACTTTTTTTTCCTCCTATTTAAAACAATTTTGAAGAGTTGAAAGGGTCTGAGATTGAGACCCTTTCACCAAACCAAATGTTACGCTTTGTCTATTACGTCTTTGACGGCATCTTTTGCGTCTTCGACTGCATGGCTGGTTTCAGCTTGTTTTTGCTTGGCTTTGCCTTCAGCTTTATCCTTGGGATCGCCAGTAACATTGCCAATAGTTTCTTGAGCTGCACCTTCGATGTTTTTGGCAGTTGCCTTGGCTCTATCTTCAATACTCATTGGTTTCTCCTTGTCTGTATTTAGCTTTACAGTTTCTACTTAAATTAATAATATTGATTGACTCTCTTATTTGCACTCCCTCTGTAGGTAGAAAGAAGTCCATCGATTTTTTTTGATGTTTGATGGGAAAATTGAGGGAGGATGAATTTCCTGAAAATTCTCCTTCTAAATTTTGCACTCAAAAATAGGTGCGAGCAAGATACTCTCTTGCCCACACCTTCTGGCTTATTCCTGCTTGCTAACGCGGTTGCCGATCGCTTCGACTTCGTGACAGGATAAACCCACTCCTTGCACCTTCTGCCTGCTGCCTGCCTCATGCTATGTATGGTGAGGACATTCTTCATCGATTTTGTGCTGCATTTCTTCTTTCAACTGTTCCACAGCACGCATCGTGTTAGCATTGTCTTGTTTCTGTTGCCCAAGGGCTTTTTCGCTTTGCTCGGCGAGTAATTCCTGTTTGGATTTAGGTAAACTGACTTTGTTACTGGTGGCTGTCACGGTTGCATTTTCTTCAATATTCATTAGCCTTCATCCTTTTGTTTGACACAAATATTTTAAATGTGTTTAGATGCAATCTAAGCATAGATTAATACTAAGAGAAGTAAGGGTTATGTCTATCTGTCTGAAGGGAGATTGCGGCAAAGGTTTGAGGGCGAGTGGCACTTGACCGTCCCTGGGGCAAAATACCAGCTAGTTACAGATCGAGATGCTGTACCAATTGCAAAGTTTTGTTAAGCTAGGGTTAAACAATTTAGAAAAGAACAGTTAGCATTCCCCGATCGACGGTCCCAGATAGAACTAAAATTTATAAGTTAGTAAAAAGTATGTAAAACCCTATGGGAGCAAGGAGCAGTAATCCCTTGAAAGCAGCCGCCACCGATCGCCAGCCAATAAAAATAGGCGTGTTGCATTCGCTGACGGGCACCATGTCTGTCAGCGGAATTTCAGTTAAAGATGCGACGCTGCTAGCTGTTGAGGAAATTAATGCCAGCGGAGGAGTGCTCGGACACCCAGTGGAAGCAGTTATCGCAGATGGCGCAAGCGATTTGCAAACTTTTGCTCAAAAAGCTAAGCAATTACTCCTAGAAGAACGGGTGGCGGTAGTATTTGGATGCTGGACTTCTGCCAGTCGCAAAGCGGTACTTCCAGTGTTCGAGGAGTTCAATGGGTTGCTGTTTTATCCGTTACAGTACGAAGGACTCGAACAGTCTCGGCACATTTTCTACACTGGTGCTGCTCCCAATCAACAGATTGTACCTGGGGTGGATTACTTGCTGGGACTGTCGAAGCGGAAAATTTTTCTCCTGGGTTCGGATTATATTTTTCCGCGCACGGCAAATCAGATTGTGAAAGCTCAACTGGCGGCACTCTCCGGGGTGTTGGTGGGGGAAGTTTATCTGCCACTGGGTTCGAGGAATGTTGATGAGGCGATCGCCCATATTCTAGCAGTAAAACCCGATGCCATTCTGAACACTCTCAACGGCGATAGCAATGTGGCTTTTTTCCAAAAGCTGCGGGAAGCGGGAGTGACGGCGGATCAGTTGCCGGTGATGTCGGTAAGTGTAGCAGAGGAAGAAGTACGGGCGATCGGACCTGAAAACATTGCGGGCCATTTGGTAGTTTGGAACTATTTTCAAACAGTCGATACACCAGAAAATCGTGAATTTGTGAAAGCCTATAAAGAAAAATATGGGCAAGATCGAGTGACAGATGACCCCATCGAAGCTGCTTATTTGAGCGTTTATCTGTGGAAAAAAGCAGTAGAAAAAGCGGGTTCGATAGAAGTAACAAAAGTGAGGGATGCTGCTAAAAATATTGAGTTTGCCGCACCCTCCGGCATGGTGAAAATAGATGCCAAAACGCAGCATACCTGGAAAACAGTGCGCATTGGGAAGGTGAGGTTAGATGGTCAAATTGATGAGATCTGGAATTCTGGCGCATCGGTGAGTCCCGATCCTTTCCTCAAAAATTATCCTTGGGCGGCAGCACTGGTTTCCAAGCAGATATCGGTGGGAACTCGCGCTTCTTTGATCGGGCTGTTTACGATCTTGGTATTGATAACTTGGATGGCTGTGGGCATCGGGTGGAGCGGTATTACGGAGATGCAAAACAATGTGCTGGCGATTAAATCAGTTTCAGTGGCAGGGGGAGTTTCTGACGAAGTAATGACGGTGCTAGTGCAGCAGACTTTGGGGGTGGTGAGCCGCACTCAGCGTTGGCTGATCGGGGCTTGGATTTTGAGTTCGATCGCCGGCGTAGTTGCTTTGGTGTCGGTTTCGGCACTGATTAGGAAGATTGGCTGGCTGCGAAAAACTGCGTCCATGATTGCCAGCGGTGATTTGACGGCTCGATCGCCGATTATTTCTAATGACGCGATCGGCGTGCTATCTTCTACTCTCAATACAATGGCACAGCAAATTAGCAGTTTGCTCAACGGCTTGGAAGTCCGTAGCCAACAGCTAGAGGAACGTAGCCGGGAATTAGAAATCGCTAAGGACGCTGCCGAAGCCGCCAACCGGGCTAAAAGTACATTTTTGGCAAATATGACCCACGAATTGCGAACACCTTTAAATGCGATTCTCGGCTATAGTGAGTTGCTGCAAGAAGAGGCTCAGGAACTAGGCGAAGAAGATTTTGTGATGGATTTAGCCAGCATTAATATAGCAGGCAAGCAGTTGCTAGGTATTATTAGCGACATCCTGGATATTTCTAAAATTGAGGCGGGAAAGATGACTCTGTTTTTGGAGACTTTCTTGGTGTCAAATGTGGTGGAAGAAGTGGTAACTACTGTTAAACCCCTGGCGCTGAAAAATAGTAATACTCTGGTGGTGGATTGCCCGCCCAATCTGGGTACGATGCGGGCTGATTCTGCCAAAGTGCGGCAAGCGCTGCTGAATTTGGCTAGTAATGCTGCTAAGTTTACTAATCGTGGTCAAATTACGATTAGTGTTTGGAAGGAAGAAATGGCGGTTTTTCCTTGTCAAAATTCCGAGGAAAAACTCAATGTTGAGTCTAGGTTTCACCCGCAGTCGATCGTGTTTCAAGTCAGGGATACAGGCATTGGTATGACTGAGGATCAGATGATGAATCTGTTCGGGGCTTTTTCCCAAGCGGATGACTCTACTACTCGCAAGTACGGCGGTACTGGTTTGGGGCTAATCATTAGCAAGAAGTTTTGCCAGATGATGGGCGGTGATATTACTGTTGAGAGCGAGTTTCAAAGCGGTTCTACTTTTACTATCCGGTTGCCGGTGGTAGTTAAAATCGAAACAGAAGCTGGGGGCGATCGAGAATTAGAAAATGAGTCTGATTTATATTCGGAAATAGATGTAGTAGAAGACGAAAACACGGAAGAAGTGAGAGCGGCTATTTCCCTAGAACCAAATTCTACAGTGCTGGTAATTGACGACGATCCAGACACACGGGATTTAATGACTCGCTGCTTGTCCAAACAGGGTTTTCAAGTGCATTCCTCCGCTAGCGGTGAAGGGGGGCTGCTGTTAGCTAAGGAGTTGCGGCCCGATGCGATTACTCTGGACGTAATGATGCCAAGCATGGATGGCTGGACGGTACTTTCTGCTTTGAAAGCAGACCCTGATTTGGCTGATATTCCGGTGATTATGATGACTTTTTTGGACGACAAAAATCAGGGTTTTAAGTTGGGGGCTGCGGAGTATTTGAGGAAGCCTTTTGATTACAAACGTTTTGCAGCTTTGTTGAATAAATATCAGCAACCAGCAAGTTAGTTGACTGTTGACTGTTGACTGTTGGCAATTGTTATATTAAATCCGGTTACACCGAAATAATATAGAGGAGACGGCTTTTGGAGTGTCCCTACCCAGATCAACTGTAGGGAAACGGCACTGCCGTCTCCTGGCTGTGAGTAATATTAATAATTCCGATGATACCGGATTTGATATAACTCATAAGCACTGTCAACAGTCAACGGACAACAGTCAACTGTCAACTAATAACTTAATCTAAAAATCCCATTAAAGTAGAGCTATCGTCAATGTCATTGGAGGCAATGGGGCGATTTCCACCCATGGTGGAGTAAACTTCATCAATGTGAAGAGTGCTGACACCCACAGGCCGCGCACCGGACATACTGAACATTTCACTGACTTGCATCGTGCTAGAGCCGATCGGGCGTCTCCCCAAGGTAGCGACTACTTCCAAGTCACTGGCTTCTACCGGGCGGTTGCCGACTATGCCGTAGGTTTCGCTGATGTGTAGGGTGCTAGTGCCGATCGGGCGATGTCCCGATATCGAGACGATCTCGCTTACCGTAAAATCATTTGGACCGATCGGGCGATTGGGCAAGCCAGCAGGGAGATAGAGTTGAATTCCTGTTGCGTTGGCATCGCTGGCTACTGTCGCTTCGCTTTTGGAAGCTGCTTTACCACGACGGGCGATCGCATTACCTTTACCTTTGGGGCTGAGAGTCATAATTTTTTCCTGTTGAATTATTGGGCTTTTGATTGCTGGGTTCGGAAAGCGTCGGACTGGGACAACTGCTTTTCTAGGCTTTCTGCTTTCTATTTTGGTCAATGTTAAAATAGTATTATAAACTCTAACAAGTTTCTCAACTAAATTGCAAATTAATTGCATTTTTGTTAATATTTATTAGTAATAGCTACATTTTCCTATGGTAACTGCGGCAGCATCTTTTGAATTACAAGCGCCCTTTGAGCCTACAGGCGACCAACCGGTAGCGATCGCCCAACTGGTCAAAAGCATCCAAGCAGGCGATCGATTTCAAACCTTACTCGGCGCCACAGGTACGGGCAAAACCTTTTCAATTGCGGCGGTTATTGAAAAGATCGGCAGACCCACATTAGTGCTCGCCCACAACAAAACCCTTGCAGCCCAACTGTGCAACGAACTGCGTAATTTTTTCCCCAACAATGCAGTCGAATATTTTGTTAGTTATTACGACTATTATCAACCGGAAGCATACATCGCCGTCAGCGATACTTACATTGAGAAAACGGCGGCAATTAATGAAGAAATTGATATGCTGCGACACTCTGCCACGCGATCGCTCTTTGAACGCCGCGATGTCATAGTTGTAGCCTCCATTAGCTGCATCTACGGTTTGGGAATGCCCGCCGAATACCTGAAAGCAGCCATCCCCTTGCGAGTAGGAATGGAAGTCGATCAGCGGCAAATCTTGCGAGATTTGGTTAATGTCCAATACAGCCGAAATGACATCGACTTAGGTAGAGGCAAATTTCGCGTCAAAGGCGATGTTTTGGAAATTGGCCCCGCCTACGAAGATCGAATTATTCGCGTTGAATTATTCGGCGACGAAATCGATGCCATTCGCTACGTTGACCCGGTGACAGGTAAAATAATTCAAAATGTCGAAGCTTTAAATATTTATCCAGCGCGCCACTTTGTTACCCCAAAAGAGAGATTAGAATCAGCTTGTACCGCAATTGAACAAGAACTAGAAGCGCGGCTGGAAGAATTAGAAAAAAATGGTAAACTATTAGAAGCACAGCGACAAGAACAGCGCACTCGCTATGATTTGGAAATGCTACGCGAGGTAGGATACTGTAACGGAGTCGAGAATTATTCTCGCCATTTAGCAGGCAGAAATGCCGGGGAACCGCCAGAATGTTTGATTAATTATTTCCCTAAAGATTGGATGTTAGTTATCGATGAATCCCACGTTACAGTACCGCAAATTCGGGGAATGTACAACGGCGATCAAGCGCGCAAAAAAACATTAATCGAACATGGTTTTCGTTTGCCGAGTGCTGCGGACAATCGCCCTTTGAAAGCAGAGGAATTCTGGGAAAAAGCCAATCAGTGCATTTTTGTATCTGCAACGCCTGGGGATTGGGAAATCGAGATTTCTGGCGGCAGAGTTGCTGAACAGGTAATCAGACCGACGGCAGTGGTCGATCCGACGATATTTGTGCGTCCGACTGCTGGACAAATTGATGATTTGTTGGGTGAAATCAATGAGAGAGTTCGTCTGAATGAGCGAGTTTTGGTGACGACTCTGACGAAGCGGATGGCGGAAGATTTAACGGAATATTTGCAGGAGAGGGCGATTCGAGTCCGGTATTTACACTCAGAAATCCAGTCGATTCAACGCATTGAAATTATCCAAGATTTGCAGGATGGAAAGTTTGATGTATTGATTGGGGTGAACTTGTTGCGGGAAGGTTTGGATTTGCCGGAGGTGTCTCTGGTGGTGATTTTGGATGCGGATAAGGAGGGGTTTTTGCGATCGGGACGTTCTTTGATTCAAACTATTGGGCGGGCGGCGCGCCATATTCAGGGACAGGCGATTTTGTATGCGGATAATTTGACGGATAGTATGGTTAGGGCGATCGATGAAACCGATCGCCGTCGGGGCATCCAGTTGGCGTATAATAAGATGCACGGGATTACGCCGCAGCCGATCGCCAAAAAGCGATCGAGTAATGCGATTTTGGCGTTTTTGGATGTGTCGCGGAAGCTGAATTCTCAGCAGTTGGAGGAGGTTTACGAACAGGTGAATGACTTATCTTTGGATGAGATTCCTCAGTTGATTGGGCGGTTGGAAGGGCAGATGAAGGAGGCGGCGAAGAAGTTGGAGTTTGAGGAGGCTGGTAAATTGCGCGATCGAATTAAGCATTTGCGGGATAAGTTATTGGGACATTAAACCCGGCGGTTGAAACCGCGTCTACACTAACAAAACCCGCCTGCGCGGGTTGAAGATTGGGCGGAGATTGTGCGATCGCATTAAGCATCTGCGCGATAAACTGTTAGGTCATTAAGGAATAATTGAAAAATTGAATAGAGCTTTCAGTCCATCTGCGATCGGCTGATACTCTTCATGGGTTAAAGTGCCAAGATAGCGCGATACTCGTCGCATATCTACAGCACGTATTTGATCCAGCAATACTGTCGAGTCGGAAATGAGATTTCCCACTCCTGCCGGAAGACTTGGGTATAAGATGGGATTTTGTGCAGCCCAATTTCCTGATTGTCTGGTTATCGGCACAACAATTACCAGCGGAAAACGTATCGCACCTGTTTGACTGGGTATCCCGACTACTAAAGCAGGACGTTTTCCTTGCTGTTCGTGAAATGGAGGTATTTGAGGGGCGAAATCAACCAGTACAATATCCCGGAGGGTTATATTAGACACTGGATTTTTCGACCCCTTCTTCTTCAACAATAACGCAGCCTACCCCAGGTAGATAGCGCACGGCTTTACCAAGTGTCATGGGGTCTACATCTCCCCAATCATAGGGTGGAATTTCACCTTCTAGGTAAAGTTCGCGCCAAGTTGAGTTTTCCAACTCTTCGTCAGAAATATAAGGGAAAAGTATGAGCACTTCTCCAATACCGACAGGAAAACCATTGAGTTTGCTCAAGCCATCGATTACGGTAGCTAGAAGGGATAAGTCTATCTGGTGCAGATTTTCGGCTTTTTGGATCAGTTGGTAGATGGTTTCAGGATTGACTGTTTCGGGGATTACTTCTACCAAGCTGTCAGGGGTGAAACCTCGACTCTTAAGGTATTCAGCTAGTTGCAAACGAATTGTACTCATAGTTTTTCTGAGTAAAAATTTTTAGGCTAAAGTGCGATCGCCTTTTTCCATTATCCTATTTTTAGGGATGGATGGAAAGGGCGATCGTACTTTCTATGAGATTCCTAGTCTTTCGGGTGAATATTCCCGTTCCAAGGAGTCGGCTTTTGATAAACCATTGTTATCCCAGGAATCTGACTCATACTCCCATCCACGGTTTTTATCTTTCCGATCCTCATCCTCAGAGTGTAAGCGTTCTAAGGTAGTCACTCTGTCTTTGAGTTTTTGCAGATCGCGCTGAATGTCCGATGATGTATGCTCTTGACTGTTTTGGTGCGACCCATAAACCATACGGGCTATCTCGAAACCATGAGGATGAGCGAGCAGCTTTTCGAGTAGCGATCGCGCGTGATTTTGTGGTATCATTGTTTTGCATAAATTAAATAACATCCAGAATCCTGAGAACGGCTTAATGCAGTTCAATGCTACCGTTCTAGAATTCGTGGTTTGAATAGAGCGTCCCTAACACCTCCAAGTAGTAAGGACGTTCTTTATTTATTATTAGCACATTAGCTGGCTAGTAGTCAATCAAAAATTTGTGGATAAATTACCCTTTCTTTTTTCTTTATCCTGTGTTACCAGTACAGCAAAACGGGATATAGAAAAACGAAACAGGATAGGAAATGAGATAGTAATTGAATGTGAGGTATTAATTAACTTAATTAAGAATTGAAACTGCAAAGCGGTATTTAGCGTTAAATCCTGCATAGCCACAATTAACCTAAATCCCGATTAGGGATTGAAACAGCTTTATTCTCTGTCAAAAGCGCAACTGGTTGCGTTTTTGAGTGGCAATTAACCTAAATCTCTATTAGGGATTGAAACCGATACATTTAGCAAGATGTGGGACGGAACTTTTAAAAATGCAATTAACCTAAATATTTATTAGGGATTGAAACTTGTCCGTCATTATATTAAAAAAGGCTGATCGCCCAAAACACCACCCAAACCAACTACTTACTCAATACCGCAGCATCGGTACTGCTAGCAAAAGCCGGACGAATAAACTCCTCCTTCTCTTCCAACGTGATGTAACCCTTATCTACAGCTAGCTGCATCACTTCCTGAAGAAAACCTCTCAGCACATCTAATACGTGAGTGCGATCGAACTCAAAAACCTTTTCCCAGCCAGAAACTCCAAACTTGCTCAAAGTACAGCTAATGCGATCGTCCGTGGGTACTAACTTGATACTTAGCGTACAACTTTCAGCAAAATCTATTTCTATTGGCTTACCTTGTGACAGTTTTCTAATTTGTTCAGGCAGAGTATCGTCCAAAATCATACAAATATCAGGGTCTAAAAATACCTGTATTTTCTCATCACCTATTTCTATTGATACTTTATGGTCGTATTCAAAACAAAAACGCCGGATAGCCATTTCAAAATGACTAAGTTCTCCCAATGGATCTTCAGGAGGAGCGGCGTAATTTTCTAAAAAACGTTCTCCTAATTTAAAATGAAAGTTTTGACTGTTATTCATACTCGCTCCTCCTATTTAATTATGAAAAATTTGAAATATTTACTACAGGATAACCATACTTAAGTGTGCCATCAGGATTTCTTTTTAATGGATTCAATTTAAATGCGTAGCAGCTTACAAGATACATAATATTAAAACTTGTAAGTTGGGTTTCGTTACCTCAACCCAACCTACTAATGACAAATCCGGCTGAAACACTTTTCCGATTTCTTAGTCCCCTCTGCTAGGAATTTGTTTGTGTAAAAGCGGTTTCAACCGCCTCCTTCATAAAGGGGATAATTAACTACACAGAATTAGACGATATCCTTACGCTTCTGAACCACTAAAGTGAGACCCAACAAAACCAAAATTTGCAAACAAAGGATACCCCAATATTGCCTAACATTCACCTTGAACATTGAACCGTATTTGTCATAAAAGTTCTCTAACAGAGCTTCTCCGCCTTTAATCGTTCCCTCATATTTCCCTTTCCACTCGCTGTAGTCTTTTTGCCAAGTATCAATCTCCGCTTTGTAACTATCAACTTTTTTCTGGTAAGTACCAAACTCAGCGGGATTGTCCGGCGCTTTGCCAGGATCTTGCGGCTTCGCGGGTTCCGTTTGGTCGATTACAGGATCGTATTTACCCTTGATTCCGGGAAACTGGCAAGTCTTGAATAGTTTTTCTCCCAGACACTCACAGCGGTTTGTCTTGTCGGTTGGCGACAAATTGTTGCGATCGTCCTTACTTAACTGCCAGCAGGGATCGTCAACAATGTTACTCCCCAGATTACTCTGGGTCAACAGCGACTCAAAGGACCATTTAGTAATGGTAATTTGGTTGACGAGGCGACCTGTTACCCCAAGAGCGTCGATGGGTAGCATCCCGCCACCAAAGGTAATTTGCGGGACGAGAAAGATGATGGTCAGCAGCGGTGCGATATTTTGGTTCGGTGAAAGAGCTGATACAAATAGCCCCATCATCATGCCTGCGATCGAGGCTAGGAATAGGGTGACGTACATCCCTGTTAACGCTTCCGTACCCCCTGGCAAGTCGATCGCCAACTTTTTAAACAGCAAAAAGACAGCAGCTTGATACAAAGCCAAGAGAATACCTACCCAAACTTTCGACAAAATGTAAGGGATGATTTGCAGCCCGATCGCCCGTTCCCGCCGATAGATATCGTTTTCTTTGACAATTTCCCGCATAGTGGCGAGGCTGCCGACCATCACAGCAATCAAAGCTGTGACGAAGAGCATAGTAATTGCCTGACCTGCATCTCCTGTTTCGAGGCTAAATAAGTTGCGCTTCCAAGTAACAAAATCCAGCAGCCCTAGAGTTGGAGCAACGGCAAGCATTAAAAATAAACTGGCTTTGTCCTGTATTAAGATTGCTAGATTTCTTTGGGACAAAATGGCAAACTCTCTGAACGCCGAAACTCGCTTAGCTCGATGAGCTAACCGTTTTTTAGCACGGGGTTGTTGCAATTCACCACCCACGGCTGGTGGTCGTGATAGCTGTCGCTCTACCACATATTTTTGATACTGAGAAGACAGGAGGTAGCGCTGTTGCCAGTAGTCCGGCGACTCTTCCCGCTCTACCTTGCGGTAAATTTCATTGAATTTCTGCACCCCAAAGTAAGCCGGAGCTTCTTGTGGCGGCCCGCAGTAAGCTACTCTGCCACCTGCTGCCATGAAGATTACCAAGTCGCAGAGGGTGACATTTTCGGTGGCATGGGTGATCAACAATATGGTACGGCCTTGGTCTGCTAGTTCTCGCAAGAGCTGCATGATTTCCACCTCAGTGCCGGGGTCTAGTCCAGACGTGGCTTCATCAAGGAAAAACAAGCTGGGTTTGGTGAGCAGTTCCACGCCAATCGATACCCGCTTAAGCTGGCCTCCGCTGAGCGCCTTGACTTGCACGTCTTTGCGGTGAGTCAGCCCCAAATCTTGCAACACTTCTTTGACGCGCTGTTTGCGTTCCACCTTCCGGGTGTCCGCAGGCATCCGCAGTTGGGCGGCGTAGTCGAGGGCTTGCTCGACAGTCAATTCCAGGTGGATGATATCTTTCTGGGGAACGTAGCCGAGTTCGTTGCGGTAGGCGTTGAAGTTCTTGTATAGGTCAACTCCGTTGACGAGAACGGAACCGCTGGTAGCGGGCCGGAAGCCGTTGAGGGCATCAAGAAGGGTGGACTTGCCGCCGCCACTGACACCGGCGATCGCCACAAATTCCCGCGCCTTAATGCTCAAGGAAATATCATTCAGCAGTTTCGTGCCTTTCCCCACAACCTTAGTCAGGCCGATAGCATCAAGCCGTAAGTTGCCTTGTTCGTTATAAGTGGCAAAGGTTTCATCGACATTTAAGACAAAACGGCACGGGCCGATACGGATGCTGTCATTGACTTTCAGTACCCTTTGTTCTTTAACGGCTATGCCGTTGACATAGGTACCGTTCGTCGAGTCCAAATCTTTGATAATGACGGAGCCGCTTTGCCGTTCCAAGCGAGCGTGGAAGCGAGAAACGGATGGGTGTTCGATCGCCGTGTCGTTTTGTGAATCCCGCCCAATTGTCAGGCGATCGCGGCCGCGCATATCTATCTGGCTGACGAAGACTGTTTCATCCCCAACCAAAGCTGCAACTGTTACGTGTTCATCTACAGGTTTTTGAACTTCAATAACAGTGGGATCTCGATCGTCTCCCTGAACGATCAAGCCCAATTCGCTATTGCCAATGCCGATCGTGTCCCCGTTTGCTAGGAAGTGAGGAATGTTCGGTTTGAGCCGGATGTTGTTGACGCGAGTGCCGTCAGTGCTGCCGAAGTCTGTAATTTGATAGCGATCGCCTTTTCTACTGATTTGAGCGTGTTGACGCGACACAAGGGGGTCATTAATGACTAAATCACTGTTGGTAGCGCGCCCGATAGTTACGACTTCAGTATTAACTGAGTATTCCCAGACAGGCTCGCTACCCTTGTGAATTTTTAAAATTGCTGGCGATACAGGCATAGAGAGCTATTTCCATTAATCTTATGTCTTTTATCTCACACTGCCACTGACTTTTGTCAAAGATGTTTATCTTCTTAACTATCGGGCGTTGTTTAAGAAAAATTAATATTTTTAATCTAAAAAGTGGTAAAAAATGTAACATACAGCTTAGCTACGGTAGCTATAACTTGTCAGTGTGAGGAGCGAGCATGAAAGCAAAATATTTATTACTGTACAGCATCTGGGGAATCCTGTTGGCATCGCCTGCGGCAATTGCCGAAACTTCTGAGGATCTACCTTCGGTAGAGTCGCAAGGAAACGTTGCCGAACCAGCGCCACAGATTATTAATGCCAGCCAAGAGCAGCTTGCGGGCGCTGCTCCAAGCAGTTTAGAGCTGCTTAGGGGCGATCGGGCAGTCAGGAAGCAAAAATCGATCGGTTCCTATAAATTCGCCGGTGGGGGTGTCGTCTTGGCGCGATCGGGTTTGCCGATCGACCCAGAACCCGCCGTTGGCGATCAGCCGATCGAACCAACCGAAAGAAATCCAGACCTAGAATCAGTAACATCAGAGCCCAAAATCGCTGTTACTGGCAAGAGCCAATCAGAATTGTCTCCAATAATACCAAACAATTCATCCAATCCGATCGCTATTACCGACAATAACCAATCAGAATTGGCTCCAACAATACCAAACAATTCATCCAATACGCCCACAGCAACACCTTCTGAAACCCGAACAAATAAACAACCAAAATTTCAAAAAAATGCACCAGCAAGAGCCATCGCTCAATCCTTAAATACGACCCCGACCCTCGGCACGCCGACACCGGTCAATCAGGTAGTTCAAGAAACAGAAAACAACTCAGCATCCAACTTAATGACGCAAGTCACATCTGTTTCCCAACTCTCAGACGTCAAGCCAACAGACTGGGCTTTTGGCGCCCTGCAATCACTGGTTGAGCGTTACGGCTGCATTGCTGGCTACCCCGACGGTACTTTCCGAGGCAATCGAGCACTAACTCGCTACGAATTTGCTGCTGGCTTGAATGCTTGCTTAGACCAAATTAGAAGCCAAATTGGAGCCAAGAGTGCCGATAAAATTACCAAAGAAGACTTAAGCATCGTGCAACGGCTGCAAGAAGAATTTGCAGCGGAACTAGCAACCCTGCGGGGTCGAGTTGACTTGCTAGAAGCGCGGACAACAGAATTAGAAGCCAATCGTTTTACCCGCAGCACGACAATTTTTGGCGGAGAAGCGATCTTCGCGCTGTCTCAAGCGTGGGGTGGGAACCCTCCGGGCGAAGGCAAATCCAACCTCGCCTTCACAAACTCAGTGCGACTGCAAACTGTCACTACCTTTACAGGAAAAGACAGGCTGCGAATCGAACTGCAATCAGGGAATTTTAAAGGCCGAGGCTTTGCCGAACCTAGCGCCCTCAACACCTTTACTTCGCTGCTATCCTTTCAGTCAGATACCGACAACAAAATCCAGCTTTCAGCGGTAGAGTACCGCTTCCCAGTCTTAAACGATCGCATTGTTGTCACCCTCCGCCCCGCAGGTTTTAACCTCAGCAGCGTACTCACCGCTAACTCGCCCTTCTATGACAATGGTCGAGGAGCCATTTCCCGCTTCGGAGAAGCCAACCCCATCTTAAAAATCGGCGACTTAGATACAGGCGTAGGGATGGACTGGCTGATCGGCCGCCGCTTCCGCTTGCAGTTAGCTTACGGCGCGAGAAATGGCAGCGATCCCGGTCAGGGATTTGCTGTAGGTAAAGACAACTGGGTTGCCGGCGGACAATTTTTATTCCTATTAGGCAATAGCGCTCAAACTGGTTTGACTGTCCTTTACGGCTCATCTCCCGACGGCAGATTAAACACCTTTACAGGTAGTGGCGCGGCTGACGCTTCTGGATTCATCAACCAGCGCTCAAATATCGGCGCTGTCGGCGGCAGTTTTCAATGGCGCGTTACCCCTCGCTTCACCTTCGCCACTTGGGGCGGTGTTATGGGCGCTTATGCCTCCAAAACTCAATCCGGCGCTGTCAGCACGACTTTTGCCACTGCTTTAGGATTTCCTGACCTGATCCAGCAGGGAGACTTACTGGGAGTCATAGTCGGCCAGCCGCCCAGTTTGGTGCAGTACGAGGATTTTTCGGCATCCACTGGGTTGCCGGGAGGCAAAGATTTTTCACTACACGTTGAAGCTTTCTACCGCTTCAACCTCAGTGATTCTGTTTCGGTCACGCCCGGTTTCTTCTTAGTGACAAACCCTGGTAATTTTGCCAGCAACAACACGATCTATATCGGCACAATCCGCACGACTTTCCGCTTCTAACTGTTACTGTAGTAGTAGTTAGCTGCTAACTCACAAAAGAGGAAAATTTGATGGCAACTCGACAAAAAATTACGCGCATTTTAGCTGGTAGCCGCCTCTGGGTGTTGCCTGCTGCTTTTAGCTTTCTCAGTTTAAGTTGGGTAGCACCAACAAATGCGGTCGAAACTGCACAGCAAAATACTTTAATTGCACAAGCAACCGAAACTCAACCTGCGGCACCTCGCCCTCGACCAAGAACTGCTTTTTTTGAAGAAGAGAGGAGGCCGAGGTTTGGATTTGGCGACTTCCTGAACTCTGCCTTGGATGGGGCAGACAATGCTTTCTCTGGCGATTCAGTGCAGAATTCTCCCATTACCCTGGAGCCTCTGTCTGGAGTTTTCACAACCGGCATTAACGGCACCCTGACAGTGGGTATTAATGATAATCGCTCTGATTTCTTGCAAGGCAATTTTAGTGCGACTGACGGCACTAACCTGCAATTTTCTAATGTCATTTCTGGTTCTAGTCCCCAAAGAGGAACTTTGAACGTAAATGGTACGATCTTGATTAATGGCGTGCCAAATCCTGTCATCGGTGTGAGGGAATACAGCGCCAGCGGTAACGAAAATAATGGTTTTGTTAGCGCCACCGTGCAGTTGGTCGATCCAA
The DNA here is from genome assembly GCF_020883015.1 of Microcoleus sp. CAWBG640. Lineage (NCBI taxonomy): Bacteria > Bacillati > Cyanobacteriota > Cyanophyceae > Oscillatoriales > Microcoleaceae > Microcoleus > Microcoleus sp. CAWBG640. The sequence continues at coordinate 187,465 of NZ_JAHRFC010000002.1, read as the reverse complement.
ATAACCCGTCGCAAGCGATTTTTATCCAAGTGCCAGCGAGTCGAAATTCAGGCGATCGAAATACTGTAAGGGGCCCTGCTAACCTGTCAATCGGCCGCCCCATTGACCGCTAAGCGGAGCGAGAAAATAGAGCCGGGAAAATGCCTTTGCAGTGGCATCGGCATGATTCCAGGCTAGTAAGTTAAAAAACATTTAGTTTGTAGTTTGTAGGGTGCGTCAGACGAGGTTATACAACGACTATCGAGGATGGATGGTTCTGACGCACCCTGCTTTATGTGCCAGTTGCGTAAGTTTTAAATTAGCTAACTTAATCAGGAAATGTGAATATGTTTTCGTTCAAACTGATGGTAGGACAACTTTTTGCTGGCATCGCCATAGGAGTCCAAGCAATGCCTGCTATGGCGGAACTTTCCCCACCGGAAATCAATTCCATCGCTCGACAGACAACGGTACTGATCGCGCCCGGTCTCACCCCGGAGTTGCGTCGGGACTTGGAGGAAAACCGCAATAACCCGTTAGAAAATAGACAAGTCTGGAACCCAGGTTCAGGGGCAATAGTAGCTCGTGAAGGCAATAAATACTACGTTTTAACAGTGGCTCATAACTTTTACCAGAGGTACTTAGATACTCCAGGGTTTTGGCAAAGCTCTGGTGGGACTCCTTTCTACGGCATCCGCACTTGGGACGGGGAAGTGCACAAAATCGAAGGTGTCAATGACGGCAGGGGTTGCCCGCTTAGGGGCATTGCTGAGGCGCGATCGCTAATCCGATTCGGTTGCCGCGATCGCTTCATCCCAGGTACAGAAACCGTCGATCGCAATAGCGACGGAGATGCCGTCAAAGGCATCGACTTAGCCATCATCAGTTTTACCAGCTCCAAAGATTACGCCGTTGCTTCTATAGGAGATTCCAGCACAGTCAAAATCGGCGATCGGGTTTACATTTCCGGCTGGCCAGATCCCGAACAAGCTCAAGCTCAAGCTGGCCAAAGCGTCCGCCCGGTTTCCCGCAGGCAGAGGCGTTTAGCGTGGGGTTCTGTGGGGGCGAAACTCTCGCCTGATGCCAGCAACCAAGGCTACAGCATCTTTTACACCGACTGCACGAGCCCTGGGATGAGTGGTGGCCCTGTCTTTGACAAAGATGGCCGTCTTGTCGGCAATCATGGCCGGGGCACCCCCAACAAGCAATCCTGTGGTAAGGAGGGCAGCCCTAACAGCTTCTTGCAATCGAGCGATCGCCCGGATGCGCCCGGACAGGCGGCGAATACCAACAACTTGAGCGAAAGGTTTAGCGCTTCGCAGCAAGTCAATCAGGCGATCGACTTGATCCAGCAGAGCCGACTGCGTTTACCCTTCAACTTGCAGATGCCTTCTGCTGACTTGATTAGGAGAGGGTTGGCCGGTCAATCGGTTCAAGCGACTTCTGGCAGCAGCGGCCGCCTCGAATTTGACATTGCCGCCGATCGCACTTCAGGCGCATTTGACGATCCCAGCGATGTTATCCCCGACATTTACAAGGAATATTCCTCCTTTTCTGGACTGGGAAGCCGCATAAAAGACGACCCCGGAGGCGGGTGTGGCACTATTTTGCTAGGAGAACCGTGTCCTTGAGCAAGGTAGCAGAAGGAAACGTGAACCTTCTGCTCTCTCCCTTACCTCTAAGCTTCTGGGCCAATCCCTTGCCTGCTACCAAACCAAACCGCCAGCCGGCGAGGGATTGGCCGGGGAAGCCACTGCACCTTCAACCACCGTGTTATTCAGGAATTGCTTGAAGTCAATGTAAACAGCGCTGGGTTCGTCTTGGCTTTCATAGAGGGGGCCGCTCGCGCCAGCGCGGATGTTGAACAAGCGCTGTACCGTTTCCCCAGCATTCGACCCCGGTTTGAGGGTAAATAGTACATTAGCGCCACTACAGGGACGCCCGCTAGCCTGTGCCGCGCACACCACCGCTTGCCCGTTCACGTAACCGCTGGTGATGAAGTTGAGTTGCCCGGAGTTGTAGAAATTCTGGAAGCGGGAAGAAACCTCCTGGCAACGTCTTTCCGGGGTGAATCCTCCTGAGCTGAAATAGTCAGAGAACCAGCGGATCACTGGAACTCGACCTCGATTCGTGACAGCATAAGTTGTGGGCAAACCGTTAGCGCCAGAAGCGCAAATAAAGCTTGTCCGTTGTACTGGGGCGGGCTGCGCGGCAAGAGTTTGTTCTGGGTCGATCGGCGGGCTGCTGGAAGTAGCGCCCAGGGGAATCAGACCCGGCGGCAGGAGTACCCTGTCAATCCTGACAATCACCCCATTTTTTGCTAGCAGTGGCAATTCTCTAGCAGTAGCGTCGTTGAGAATTAGTTGAGTGGCGCTAGAGCTAGGACTAACTTTGACTGTCCTGCCGTCTAGGGTTTTCAGTTCTCCACTTAGGAGGTCGCTCTCGCTGATTTCGCCAGGAATGACGTGATACCTGACTATTTTTTCCAGCAGTTCTCGGTTTTCTGGCCGCAATAATTTTTCCAACATCCCTGGCGGCAAGGCAGCAAACGCTTCCTCTGTCGGTGCGAGAATGGTAAGCGGATTATTTCCTGACAGCAGGGGGATTAAGTTCGCTTTCTGCAAGACGGCACTAAAAGTTTTTAGATTGCGGTTTTTGCTTAGCCCCTCAACTAAACTGGGAGTATCATCTGATTCGTAGCGAGCGCCCCGGTTGTAAAAGCGATAATTAGGGTAAAACCGCTGGGCAAATGCGGTCGAGAAACTATCGAGTGCGATCGCCCCTGCGAGTCCGACAATGACTGCTAACCTTTTAAGCTGGCCTGTACGCTTTAGCCTATTCATAAATATATTCTCCGTTTAATACATTAAACTTTGATAAAGCCTTGCCTGACTGTATTGCTTTAATTTCTGCCATTAGTGGCAACTCTAGTTTTTTGGCACATTATATCTCATAGAATACCTTTATTAGTTAATAGATGGCAAGGCGATCGCCAAAAGTGATCCTTGCTGCCAAAGTACACCTCTGGCGCTTTGGACTAAATGCTCAATCTCAAATAGAAACTCGCTTAGGTCAAACACCATGCAAGGGAAAATACTAGGTGGACGCTACAAAATTATCAGGCGGTTGGGAGGCGGGGGCTTCGGTCAGGCTTATCTGGCTGTTGACACGCAGTTACCGGGAACCCCCCAATGCGTCGTCAAGCAGCTCAAGCCTCAAACTGCCGATTTAGCCACAGCGCGACGCCTATTTGACCGAGAAGCGACTACTCTGCACGAGTTAGGACAAGGCCACGACCAGATACCGCGCCTGTTTGCCCACTTTGAAGAAAATGAAGAATTTTATCTAGTAGAGGAGTTTTATGAAGGGGAGACGTTAGGCGAAGAACTCCAGCGTTTGAAGCGCTTCAGGGAACCGCAGGCGATCGCCCTGTTGCAAGATATCCTGTCAGTCCTTCAGTACGTCCACAGCCACAACGTCATCCACCGAGACATTAAACCCTCGAACATCATCCGGCGCAAGGGAGATGGGAAGCTAGCCCTGATTGACTTTGGTGTTGTCAAACTAATTAACAGTTCCAAGCGGCCAGCGCTGGATACAAACGCTAAAACTGTTGCCGTCAGTACCTTGGGCTATACGCCTCCCGAACAACAAAACGGCAATCCCCGCCTAAACAGCGATATCTACGCCTTGGGTGTCACAGCGATTAAAGCTTTGACGGGAAAAGACATAAGGGATTTGCAGATTAATTTGCACAACTGGCGGGAGCAAGTGCAGGTGAGCGACGAGCTGGCAGCGATTTTGGATAAAATGGTGCGCTTGGACTTTCAGCAGCGCTACCAGAGGGTTGAGGATGTGCTGGGGGACTTAGATGCGATGGTAGCGGAATTCAACCAGCCCACGCAAGTGCGGGAAACCGAGGCGCGCGAAACCGAGGCGCGCGAAACCCAGGTGCGGGAAACCCAGGTGCGGGAAACAGCGCTCCGCCCCGCTCCGACTCCAGCGTCTGCACCGATCGCCCCAACAGAGCGGTTTGCTTTTAAACCCTGGCACTTAGTGGCGATCGCAGGTATCGTTACTGCTGCATTATTTGGCGGATGGAAGCTCTACGAACCCAATTTCTACTTGCAACAAGCCAAACAACAGCTAGATAAGTACCAACCAGAAAAAGCCTTAGATACATTTCAGAAACTCATTGACAGCAAACCCAATGAAGCCCAAGCTTGGAAGGGCAGGGGAGATGCGCTGCTAGCTCTAGCCCGGTATGAAAGATCGATTAGTGCCTATGACAAAGCGCTGCAACTCCAGCCGAACGATGCCAAAACATTAAACAAAAAAGGCGAAACGCTTTATGAATTGCAGCGCTACCAAGAAGCGCTAGACACTCACGAGCAAGCGCTCAAAGCTGCTGATAACGACCCCGAAGCCTGGTATGGCAAAGGCAGAGCTTTCATTGGCTTGAAGCGCTACGAAGATGCTCTTACTGCCTTTGACAAAGCGCGGGAAATCAAGCCCCAGTCCCCCTCAGTTTGGTATAGCAAAGGTATCGCCTTAGAATATTTGAATCGACGACCAGAAGCGCTCAAGATTTATGAGGAGGCCGTGGGAACTTATGACGAACAACTTAAAGCGAACCCGAATAATTTGAAAGGGTGGGTTGAACGGGGTTCTGTGCTGAGCAAGTTGGGGCGTTTCAACGATGCACTTGACTCTGCGGAAAAAGCACTGAAAGTTGACCCGGATTTCTATCCGGCACTGCTACTCAAAGGCAATGCGCTGCGGCTGACAGGGAAAGCAGATGAAGCGCTGCAAGCTTATAATAAAGCCCTGGAAATCCGCCCGGAAGATTATTTGACGCTGCACAACCGAGGAACGTTACTAGCAGAAAAAGGAGATTTTGTACAAGCGATTAAATCCTTTGATAAAGCCTTAGAAATTCGGTCAAGTTTTTCTCCAGCTTGGGTCGATCGCGGCATAGCTTTCAGTCAAAATAACCAACAAAAAGAAGCAATCGAATCTTTTGACAAAGCGATCGGCTATGCACCAAAAGACGCTCAAGCGCTAGTAGGTAAGGGAATTTCGCTGAGTGCGCTGAACCGAAATGAGGAAGCGTTAGCGGCTTTTGAACAAGCCAAAGAAATCGAGCCGAATAACCCCTTTCTTTGGGCGAACCGAGCTGCTGTTCTAGAGAAGTTAAAACGGAATGACGAAGCACTAAAATCCTATGACGAAGCAATTCGGCTGAAGCCTGACTTTCAAGCGGCGATCGAGGAGCGGCAAAAGTTGCGACAGAAAATCAACTGATATTATAGCAACCGCCAAGGTGGTTAGGATACTTCCGGTCATTGAGCGAAGCGTCGTCCTGAGCGTAGCCGAAGGGTCGAAATGTCCGCTTTGTGAGTGCATTTCGACTACGCTCAATGACCAAAGCGTCTTGGCGACTGATATTATGTCGATTACAACTCACTGAACGATAGCTTAAAAATATCTATCTGACCTCTGAGTCGAATGTGCGAACCCACTCATTCAAACCAGAGGTCAAACTACAAAATCAAAGTCCAAGCCGAGAGAGGCTGCCAATTTTCTAGCCAATTTAAGATACAACAGATGAATTGCTAATTGAGCAATAATTAGCTTTCACCACAACCGTCCATTTTCCGGGGCGCTATCTCTATACTCACCTTGCGGTTGAGGATAAGAAATTACTGGATGTGGGAGAGAATAAGGGGATCTTCTGGGTGTGTCGCCTGCCGATTTATTGCCTAGTTGTACAAATGTCTCAATCGGAATTGCCCAACTAGATTCGATCATTAAATCCTTTGGCAAATTCGGCTTAGAACCATCTTTAAATACATAAGGATCGCCCCACAAAGGATAGGCGTGCATTCCATTGATTCCCACAACTTCCGCCCTGCTATTGAGCAACGGCCCGCCGCTCATTCCTTTTTCAACTGGATTGCTATAGCCAATCTGATAACCTCCAACTAATGCTTTTGGAGACAGAAAGGAAACAGTCCCTAACAAAAATTCAAACCCTCTTTTTTCCGAACCTTCTTGACCAGGAAACCCGGTAGCAAAGACTTCATCTCCTACTGCGATCGACGAAGAAGCTAGCCGCGCTACTGAATATTCCCTCGTACTTCTGAACTGTAATAAAGCGAGATCGTTGCCGTCAAAAGAGCGATTTTTGAGCAATTCACCCTGATATATTTTCCCATCTGGAGTTTGAATGCGGTGGCTTTCACCAATAGCTAAAACATGATTGTTGGTCAGAATTGTGTAGGTCTGGCCTTGCTTTTTAATCAATATTCCTGAACCTGCACCGTATCCAGATAGCACTTTAACTGCGATCGCCCGTGCCTCATTTTTGATTTGGGCTACTGTCAGTTGTTGAGCGTTTTCTCGCCTGCCATTTACCTCAATCAATCGCGATCTGCTGACAGGTAAGGACTGTACTGGCTGTTGAGTATACCAACAGCCCATACAGGCGATCAAAAAATAGCTCAAACGGAGTCTCAACCGCAAGCTCGACCAATTCATGCTTCATTCCTCAGTTATTTGTACCAAGGCGGGCTACCACCCACCACCGTTACTCGGCTCAACGTTCGGCTGAGGGCGAGTGGGAACAGCGGCGGGTGGAGAATTGAGAGCAGGATTAGGAGCCGAACCAGCGGTTTGAACGACAGGCGCTTGTTCGAGAAATCGGTTCATATCGACGGTAGCAGATGAATTGCGATCGGCACTTTCTAGAAGGGGAGCGTTAGATGCACCAACACTAATATTAAATATTTGCTGGATGCGAGCGGCTGCATCAGACCCTGGTTTGAGGGTGAAAAGCAATTTTTCCGAAGTGCATGGAGGGCTGCTATTTCCTGCACAAATAGCTGGCTGGCCGTTAAGATATCCAGCCGTGAGGAAGTTCAGTTGACCTCTCTCACGGTGCCTTTGGAAGCGACTGGATACTTCTTGGCAACGACGCTCTGGGGTGTATCCTGAATCGGTAAAAAATTCAGAAGTCCACTTCACCACTTGAACCGTTCCTCGGCTGGTATTGGCAAAGGTTGTTGGTATACCGTCGCTTACGCCACAAAAGAAGGTGGCGCTTTGAGCATAACTGGGTTGATTGAATGTGGTGACAGCGCCGATCGCGATCGCGCCCAATGTCACCGCAGCAGTTAGTGATTGCCATTTAGTCATTTTGAGTTAACCTATTGGATTATTGGATAAAATTAATTGCATTCAAAATTTATTTGAGTTATCTTGAGAAATAACAGCTATCGTACAACTTGCAACAGTAATTTAGCTAACTTTTATCGGAAAATTAGCATGGTTTCCAAATGCAGGCTATGCTAATACAGCCACTTAACTTTTCAAGTCCTCAAAGCAGCGAAGCACTTGATGAATCTGGTCTAAAGTGTTGAATGAGCTCTATTTAACATTTTATAACATAAGGCTCTGAGATAAGTCAAGATCATCTCAGGGTAATTTGAACTAATCTTGACTTTTCCCCTTAACTGTAGACTAAAGCCCATGCCAGATGGTCACTCTGGCTCACGCCCTCCTATCGTTTGCGGTTGCTTAAATCCTCCCTCAAACTCTTAGTCCGCGCAGGCGGACATTGTTTGTGTAGAAGCGGTTTAAACCGCCGATTGAACAACGAACCAACCTACGGTGTCGGATTCGGATACTTAGCGTGCACCGCATTGATTTCTGCTACGATCTCTTTATCCAATTCCACCTCCAAACTACTGAGATTTTCCTCCAACTGTTCGAGGTTAGTTGCACCAATAATCGTGCTCGTAACAAACCAGCGCGATCGCACATAAGCCAAAGCCATTTGTGCAGGACTTAAATTGTATTTAGCAGCAATCTCAACATACGCTTGCACCGCATCATTCAGATTAGTTTTATCATAACGCTGACCGAAACCAGCGAACAAAGCCAGTCGCGAATTTTCAGGAATTCCCTGCAAATATTTACCAGTCAATAGCCCAAAACCCAAAGGACTGTAAGCCATCAATCCCACCTGCTTAAAACGGCAAGTTTCCGCTAAATTCATGTGAAAAGTCCGATTGCTCAAACTGAAAGCATTCTGAATAGAAACAACCTTCGGCAAACCGTGTTTCTCAGCCAACTTGCAAAACTCGCAAACTCCCCAAGGAGTCTCATTGCTCAAACCCAAATAGCGGATTTTCCCAGCTTTAATTAAATCAGCAAATACCTCTAACTGTTCCAGAATAGGTATAGTTTCGTGTTCTTGGGCGATGTCGTAATCCGGCGCGCCAAATAGTGGCACATAGCGATCGGGCCAGTGGATCTGATAGAGGTCGATGTAGTCAGTTTGCAAGCGTTTCAGGCTGTCATTCAGTGCTGTTTCGACATTTTGGCGATCGATCTGATTTTTCCCTTCCCGAATCCACTTTAATCGAGAACTGCGCCCAGCTATTTTAGTAGCTAAAATGACTTTATCCCGCTGCTGCTTCACCAACCATTCACCGATATATTCCTCAGTTTTCCCCTGAGTTTCTGGCTTAGCTGGCACAGGATACATTTCTGCTGTATCAATAAAATTGACACCTCTATCTCTGGCAAAATCGAGTTGTTGCGCCGCTTCCTCCACAGTATTCTGCTGACCATAAGTCATCGTACCCAAACAGATTTCAGACACTAATAAATCGCTGTCGCCGAGTTGCTTGTATTCCATGAGTTTGATTTCGTAAAAATTATCTGATTCTATTTTAGCGGAAGATTATGACCTCGTTGACAATTCACGAAAAACGCGATCGCTATTCTCCTCTATTCCTCTTTTCCTCTGCGCTCTCTGCGCTCTCTGCGGTTAAAATATTTCCCCAGATATCCGCACTTCAATGTTAATATAAATAATTCGTATCCCTCAGATGTATGAGTAGTCGCCCGCCCAAAATTCCCCTAGTCAACCTCTCCCTGCAACACGAACCAATTCAATCCCAAATACAACAAATAATTGCCGAAATCATCGCTCAAGGCGACTTTATCTTAGGTCAAGCACTGGCAGAATTTGAAACAGCCTTTGCCGCAGCTTGTGGTGTAAAATATGGTATAGGAGTAGCTTGTGGAACAGATGCGATCGCCCTCGGATTGCAAGCTTGTGGCATCCATCCAGGGGACGAGATTATTATCCCCGCCAACACCTTTATCGCCACCATAATTGGCGTGATTCAAGCCAAGGCTACACCTATTATCGTAGATTGTGACCCAGAAACCGCCCTGATTGACCTCACAGCAGCCGCCACAGCGATTACCTCAAAAACCAAAGCAATTATTCCGGTGCATTTATACGGTCAAATGGTGTCGCCTACACAACTGCTAGACTTTGCCAAAAGCTACAATTTAATCATCTTTGAAGATGCGGCCCAAGCCCATCTAGCTTCCAGAGAAGGATACCGTGCAGGTTCCTGTGGCAAAGCAGCAGCATTCAGCTTTTATCCTAGCAAAAACCTTGGCTCTTTTGGGGATGGCGGAATGTTAATTACCAACGATGCAGAGGTAGCACAAAAAATGCGAACCTTACGTAATTACGGCGCACCAAGCAAATATTTACACACAGAAATCGGCACTAATAGCCGCCTCGACAATTTGCAAGCGGCCGTACTCAACGTTAAATTACCCTATTTAGAAACATGGAATCGCGGACGCACTTTAGCCGCCCAATACTACAATACCCTATTAGAACCGCTCAAACACAAAGGCATTGTACCGATCGCCAACCACAGTAGCAGCGGTCACATTTATCACCTCTATGTGATTCAAGTTACTGAGAAAAGCTCCATTAACCGCAATACCCTGCAAGCAAAACTCGGCGAAAATGGCATTCAAACAGGCATTCACTATCCCGTACCTTGTCACTTGCAACCAGCCTACCAAAACTTAGGCAATCCAGGGGACTTTCCCCATACAGAAACCCTGTGTCAACAGATATTGTCATTGCCAATGTATCCCGGATTGAGTAATACTCAGATTGAGCAGGTTGTTGAGGCGATCGCATCATCCTTTAATAGCTAATTGTTAACATAAGTTAAAGTGATGATGTATCAATCAGTATAAATTCCGTTGTCAAATCCTTTGAGTGTCAAATTAAAAAATGTTGAACTCAAGAATCACAACTCAAAAAAATTAAAATAATGCAAATCCAGCGCCCAATTCGCATCCTGAAGCGATACCTCCTAGAAGAAGGTATTACGGTACTCCTAGTGCTGCTGTATGCTCCCCTGGTATTACACTGGTATGACGGATGGTTCAACAAAAACATCAGCATAGAACACGAATACTTCAGCCACGGAATTATTGGTTTACCCTACGCAGCTTACATAGCTTGGACCAATCTAAATAGCTGGCGTAAATTACCCAACTCCCCCCATCCTTTAGGATTAGTGTTACTGCTACTAGCGACCCTTTTTTATGTGAGTAGATTAAGCGATTTGGTAAATTTATCTCTGTCCCTAATGCTAGGGAGTATTTGCTTGTGTTTAAAAGGAATACCAGGCTTGAAATTGCAGGGAATACCACTTTTTTTTATATTGCTCGGTTCGCCAAATCACATTCCTTACTTAATCGAACCCTACGCCTTGCCTTTGCAGCACTTAATTGCGGAAATATCGGGCTTAATTTTAATCAAAGCTGGTCTTAATGTCAGAGTAGAAGAAGTTTATCTGTATGTAAACGATCGCATTGTAGAGGTTGCACCCCACTGTGCGGGTCTAAAAATGCTGTTTACCAGTCTGTATGTTAGCTTAATGCTGCTGGACTGGACAGGAGTTGGGACTTCATGCAAAAAAAGCATTTTATTTCTAGCGAGTACATCTATCATTAGTATCAGTTCAAATATCCTCCGCAATACTTTACTCACTTACTTTCACGGCACCGAGAAAGTAGGACTGTTTACTTGGCTACACGCAGGATGGGGTGGAGATTTATATTCGGCTTGTATACTAGGTTTATTGGTACTTCTGATCGACGGTATGGAAAAATATTTCCCAAGCCAGTCTGGCCATTAAAAAAATGATTTCAGCACGCAAACTACTAAAGCGATACCAGTTATTTAAAATTATCGTAATTATGTTTTTACTGGTACTGGTTGGGGCAGTAGCAATTCCGGGCTATGGTACGGGAAGGTGGCCCTGGACAAACCCGCCCGAAGTGACCAACCTCAAGCAATTAAAAACTTTACGTCAAAATGGGTTGACACTTCCCGGCTGGGAGGTAATCCGGGTGCAGAATAACGTACTAATTGGCGGTCACAAGTGGTTAGTTCAAGAAATTAAAAATCCTCAAACAATGGCAATTTTATTAATGTTGCCTCAAAATGGTCCCAAAGACCAGCCCCAGGTGGAATGGCTGGATATCAAGGGGTTTCATCGGTGGCAAACAGATGCCGATCGCACTTTGCCGTTTATAGTTAATTTAAACCCAGTACCAAACGCCAAGACTACAACCATCAAAGCCAGATTTTTCCGCAGCCGGACTGCCCAACACACCTTTGCGGTCTTACAATGGTACGCTTGGCAAAACGGGGGTTCTCCCGCAACAAGTAGCTGGTTTTGGGAAGACAGCATTGCTAGACTGTCAAATCGTCGTGCCTCCTGGGTAGCTGTGTGCATCATTGTTCCCATTGAACCGGATAGTGACATTAAAATAGCTGAACCCATCCTCAAATCTCTGGGTGAAATTGTGCAGGCTAAATTAATGGCAGAAACTTTTTGAAAAAATCGGGCAACCTCGACCCCCCCTGCCCCCCCAAGGGGGGATTTGGGATGGAGAAGGGAATGGTTCAGGGGAAAATACAATTTATCAAAAATAATTTAATTGACCATGAATTATAGACATTTTAAAATGAATAAAAATTATGTTGCTTTTTCCCTGACAGCTCTTTATTCAACTACTTGGACTCTATTTTTTACAACTATATTTTGGGGTTTCAATGCCAAAGTTTTTCCTCAACAGACTTTAGCACAACCTGTGATTCCTAGTTCCGAATTGCTCGATCGCCCGCCACTACCAGTACCCACACCGCCACCAGCAAGACCTAACGCGGACATCAACCCAGCATTCCGCAATCGCCCCTACCGACTAGGCCCAGGAGACCAGATTGCAATTCAAGTTCAGCGCTTCCCAGAGCTCAATTTTACAGGTGCTATCAGCCCCGAAGGCATAATTATCATGCCACTGATAGGCACTGTAAATGTGCGCGGCCTGACGGTGGAAGAAACACAACAGCGCCTGCGCGAACGTTTAGCCCAATTTCTGAAAAATCCCCAAGTCTTCGCATCCCTGCTAGTTCAGCGCCCTGTAGTCGTGACAGTCACAGGAGAAGTTGCCAGACCCGGTTTTTATCCCCTGCAAACCCCCCAAATTCCCGCAGCCCTAGCGGCAGCCAGCGGTACGACTCCGACGGCCCAACTGCGGGCGGTGCGGGTGCGGCGGACACTGCCCTCGGGCGCTATTGCCGAGCAAATAGTTGACATTTTGACACCGTTGCAAACTGGTGTTTCTCCCCCAGATTTGCGTTTAGAGGATGGAGATGCGATCGTCATACCTTATCAACAGACTACGCCCGATCGCAAATCCGATCAAGATTTAGCATCCAGGTACAGCTTGGCAGCAGCCAGTACCCCTGTCCAAGTCACTGTCACCGGAGAAGTCAGCAAACCAGGTTTTTACACGCTTCCGGCCGGTGGTGGGCGAATTTCTGCCGCTTTAGTCGCTGCGGGGGGAGCAACCACAAAAGCTGATTTGCGGGCGGTACGAGTGCGACGGACACTGGTGAACGGCACATCTGTGGAAGAACCCATCGACCTCTACACTCCCCTAGCAAGGGCTAGGGACTTGTTTGATTTCCCCCTAGCTTCTGGAGATGCGATTATTATTCCCGAACTGGATGCTACTCAGAAAAATCTGGACTACGACAAGACTTTGGTTTCGCGCTCTACCTTAATCAAACCCCGGATCTATGTTCGAGTTTTGAGTTACGCTAGTGGTGGTTTGACCTCTTTCTACATAGAAAATGGTAGTACCTTTTTGGATGCTCTCAACAACTTGCCTGTAAATCTTGCGGATATGCGGAACATTGCCTTGATTCGGTTTGACCAAAAGCAAGGTCGAGCTGTCAACCGCAAGATAGATGCTAAAGCTGCTTTGGAGGGAAATCTTTCTCAGAATCCAATGTTGCAAGATAATGATGTGATTGTGATTGGTAGGAATCTGGTAGAGCGAGTTGGTTTTGCCATCAATAGTTTTACTCGACCATTTCGCGATATTTTGGGTTTTATTTTGTTTTTTGAACAGTTAAGAAATGGGGTGACAAATTTGTTCGTACCTAATGATTCTCGTAAGTAGTTATTGGGAATTGGGCCTAGGGAATTGGGCATTGGGCCTAGGGAATTGGACCTAGGGAATTGGGCATTGGGCCTAGGGAATTGGGCATTGGTTATGAGTTATGAGTTATGAGTTATTGGTTATTAAAAACCATAACTAACAGTCAACAGTCAAAAATCAACTGTCAACTGTCAACTGTCAACTGTCAACTGTCAACAATCCTTATGACTTTATCAGTTGTTAAACGTTATTTAATTGCTTTCGACCAATACAAATGGGTGGGATTGGCTACTTTAGCTGTGACTGTGGGCGTGTCGGGAGTAGTGGCCGTGCAGCCAACTCCGCGGCCAATTTACATAGCATCAGGTATGCTCGCCTACCGCCGCCCAACAGTGATTTTTTCAGCGACTACTACTAAAATTCAACAGGAAGGACAAGAAATAACTAAAGATATGTTGCTGGATAAAAAAGTGCTTGAAGGAGCAGCCGAAAAACTCATCCAAGCAGCCGAAAAAAAATCTAATAAACAATCAGCAGCAAAAATAAATAAGGAAGAAGCGGCAAAAGAACTAGAAGATGTGACTAAAAGGCTGGCAAAAAACGTGCAGGTAAAGATGCCGACTAAGAATAATGACCCCAGCGCTTTGATTCAAGTTTTATACAAAAATGCCGATCGCAAAAAAGCCGAAATAGTAGCAGAGACATTGATGAAAGAAATGGTAGATCGCAGCCAAACCATTAATACTTCCCGACTGCGAGAAACCATAGTCCAAATTAACAAGCGTTTGCCAAAAGTCACTCAAGAACTCAGAGAGACAGAGGAAAAACTCGAAGCCTATGAAAAACGAGAACAAACCTCTATTTTAGCAGCTCAGAGCGGTACTTTGCCCCAAGCGATCACTAATAGCGAACAGCAGCAGCGACAACTGCGAGTGCAGTTGGGAGCAATTGAAGCTCAAATCAACAGCTTGCAAAATCGCTTGGGATTAAATGTGGATCAAGCTTACGTCTCTCAAGCACTCTCTGCCGATCCGATTATTGGCCAACTGCGAGTGCAAATTTTTTCCCTCGAATCTCAGCTCAAAATTCTGCGGAGCGACTTGCAGGAAGAACACCCAAAAATTGTAGAATTGGTCAAACAAAAACAAGCTTTTGACCAACAGTTGCAGCAGCGACAATCGGAGGTGCTAGGCGGTAACGGTGTCAGTGCTCCACTCCAAAGTGCCGATCGAATTCGAGTAGATTCTGCCTTAGATCCCGCCAGACAACAGTTAGCTCAAAATTTGATTGCTTTGCAAACACAAAAAGAAGTTGTGCAACAGCAAATCAAGGGAGTGGAGAAAACAGAACAAGAATTGCGCCGACAACACGCCACAATTCCTAATAAGCAATTAGAACAAGCGCGTTTAGCCCAGCAAGTCGGGTTCAAAAAAGCTCTCTACGATAAAATGCAGTCGGCTTTGGTAGATGCTGAAGCGGCGGTAGCCGAGACTACAGGTAGTTTGACAATTGCTCAATTGCCAAAAACTGATGACGTTGAGTCCACCAAGAGAGGTTTGCCGGTGATGCTGGCGGTGGGAGGCTTTGTGGGATTGCTGTTGGGCGGCGGGTTGATATTTTTGCTGGGGATGCTCAACGGCAAGTTTTATAGTTGGGAAGAGGTACGGGCTGCTTTGGCGGAAAAGGAAGTGGCAATACTGGGTGTGTTACCGGAAGTGTCTATCCTTGATTCCTACGGCTTGGAGATGCCGATCGCTCTGGATGCCAATTCGCCCTATTTAGAATTTTACGAGCGGTTGCGCAGTAATTTACGCCGGATTGGTAACAAACCAGTCAAGGTGGTGTTGCTAACTTCCGCCTCGGCCGAGGAGGGAAAAACCTTTAGCGCTTACAATTTGGCTATTGCCTCAGCTCGATCGGGCAAACGGACTTTGTTAATTGAAGCAGATTTGCGCGAGGCTTCTCACATTGAATGTCTGAAAATCGCGATCGATCCTCTGGCGGCGGTAGAACCTTTACACTATTACGGCAATATCAGCGAGTGTGTCCGTTTAGTACCAAATGTGGAAAACCTATACGTCATACCGAGTCCGGGGTTTTTGCATCAGGCTGCGGGGGTACTCGAATCCAGCGAAATGCGGATATTGTTCCAGGATGTTCGCAATCGCTTCGATTTTGTGGTGGTGGACTCTCCGGCTTTGAGCGAGTGCAATGACGCCCTCACCCTAGAACCTTACACTGACGGTATGATTTTGGTGGCGAGGCCTGGTTACACTCTATCGAGTATGTTGTCGGAAGCAGCAGATCAGTTGCTCGAATCTGATGACGAGGAGTCGAGTAAATCCCCGCGGTTGTTGGGGGCGATTATTAATGGTGCTGACATTGCGGTGAAGATCCGCCACGATATTGAGGAAGTGGAAATGCCTTTCGGTGCGATCGACCATAGAGCCATAGAAGTGCGATCGAGTCGATTACCCCAGCAGCAGTCAAAGCTCAAAAAGAAAGCCACTAAATAGTATAGCCTTCTTCGCGGCGGTTAGGAAATTCTGCTATTCCTTAGATTCCGGCCGCGATCGCCGCTTGTTCTGGATAAACTGTTCTAAATCGGCGATCGCATCTTCAAAATCCGACAAATTAATTTTCGCAGGTTTAGGCTGCTTGGGCGGACTAGAAGACTTGGGAGCGACAGCCGGAGACTGAGGTTCTACGGCTGGACTGCTGCTGGCTTCTATATAATCGAACAATTCATCAAGAGACTCAAAAAATGATTGAGCCGAGGTCCGGCGTGAATCTTTCTGGTCATAGTCTTCCATCATAAACCACTCCATTTGACCGTAAAATTGCAAACAAACTCTGCGAGATGCCAAGCCTTACAAAAATTAGACCCAAAAACGAGATTAAAATCAACAAGGGAAGCCAAAAAAGGCAATCACCGAATCCAGAAGTCCTACCAGACAATGCGACTCTCCAACCCTATTTAGCTTCAGCCCCGCTTACTTGACAATTAATACATACCCAACTTAAAACAATCAACTGTGAAAAATTAGTCCAAGATGCAGAAACCGGGGTTTTTTACGCAAATACTGCATTTTAGCCTTTAAGACTGGTGAACACTTCCACCACGCGAGGGTGCTTTGGTATTTAGGCGTCCAGGACTAAAAATCTCAGTTACTGGAGAAATTTGTCTAATTAACCCTAGTCTAGTCGAAAATAAGGATCGGGACTGATGCAAAGATCGCTGCTATTACAGGATTGCGATCGCCATGTACCAGCTTTAAATCACGAAAATACTGTATTTTTGCTTAAGTCCTCAGATAGAAATAACACTAGGAGAATCAGGTGACTCAGGGATTTGATTACGATTTAGCAATTATCGGCGCCGGCGTCGGCGGACACGGCGCGGCCATCCACGCCGTTAGCTGCGGGCTGAAAGTGGCAATTATCGAAGCGGGCGACATGGGCGGAACTTGTGTGAACCGCGGCTGTATTCCCTCTAAGGCGCTGTTGGCGGCTGCGGGGCGGGTGCGGGATTTGCGCAATGCTCACCATTTGAAGACTTTGGGTATTCAGTTGGGGAGTGTGGATTTCGATCGAGGGGCGATCGCCAATCATGCTAACACCATTGTCAGCAAACTGCGTGGCGACTTGACCAACAGCCTCAAACGTTTGAATGTCGATATCATCCAAGGCTGGGGAAAAATCGCCGGTTCTCAAAAAATCACCATCGAAACCGATAAAGGCGAAAAAACGATTACCGCCAAGGATATTATCCTCGCTCCCGGTTCAATTCCTTTTGTCCCCCCAGGGATAGAAATTGACGGCAAAACTGTGTTTACTAGCGACGATGCTGTCAGATTGGAATCGCTTCCGAAGTGGATTGCGATTATTGGTAGTGGCTATATCGGTTTGGAGTTTTCCGATATTTACACTGCATTGGGCTGTGAAATCACGATGATTGAAGCTCTAGATCAATTAATGCCGACTTTCGATCCAGATATTGCTAAGTTAGCAGAACGGGTGTTAATTACACCTCGCGATATTGAAACAAAAGTTGGTGTTTTGGCGAGAAAGATTACTCCTGGTTCGCCGGTGATTATTGAATTAGCTGATTTCAAAACTAAGGAACTTGTCGAAGTTTTGGAAGTAGATGCTTGTTTGGTAGCAACTGGCCGAGTTCCTGTTAGTAAGAATTTGGGGCTAGAAACTGTTGCTGTGGAAACGATGCGCGGTTATATTCCAGTTAACGATAAGATGCAGGTTTTGGTTGGTGGAGAACCAGTCAAGCATTTGTGGGCGATCGGCGATGTGAATGGCAAGATGATGTTAGCACACACTGCGTCTGCGATGGGAATTGCGGCGGTGGAAAATATCTGTGGGCGCGATCGGGAAATTGACTATTTGAGCATCCCAGCGGCGGCATTTACTCACCCAGAAATTAGCTATGTAGGGATGACGGAACCTGCGGCGAAGGAGTTAGGAAAAACTGAAGGGTTTGAGGTAGCTTCTGTCAAGACTTATTTTAAGGGAAATTCTAAAGCGATTGCTGAAGGGGAAACCGACGGTACGGCTAAGGTGATTTACCGGAAGGATACAGGGGAATTGTTGGGTGTTCACATTTTCGGTTTGCACGCTTCGGATTTGATTCAGGAGGCGGCAAATGCGATCGCGCAACGGGATTCTGTTCACACTTTAGCATTCCGAGTGCACACTCACCCGACGCTTTCGGAAGTGTTAGATGAGGCGTTTAAGCGGGCGGCTGGGGCGGCCGGCGGTCATTAATCTGTAGGGGCGGAGTTCCGATTAGTGTCAACTTAAGTCTAAACCCTTGAGAAAACTCGTTTGTAGTCTAGTCTCGATCCCCCTAAATCCCCCTTAAGAAGGGGGACTTTGAGAAGACTCTTGTCCCCCCCTTGTTAAGGGGGGCTAGGGGGGATCTCCGGGTTTTAAAACACGCCATAGGGGGGATCGAAAGCCTATGGGAGCAACAAAAGACTGGTACTATGTTTGACGTGTTTGTTGACACCAATGTGCGATCGTGACCGCCTCTTTTTGAGAAGTGTGTTTAAATGGAATTGAATCAGCGAAAAGAATTATTTAGCAAAGCTTACGTGCGTGCTGTGGCGGCAGTGGCCGGCTGTTCTGTAGATCAACCTGAGAATGATTATGATAGCGTCGATCTGTGTATCAAGGCGATCGGCTACGATCCAATGCAACCACACCGCCTCGAATTGCAGTTAAAATGTACTTCAAGAGATGTACTTGATACTGAATCTGTGCGATATCCGCTCAATCTCAAAAATTATAACGACTTAAGATTCACCACCTTTATTCCCCGCCTACTAATTGTGGTTTTAGTACCGGAAAATATCGGGGAATGGATACAACAGTCTGAGTCGGAAATGTCGCTCAAACATTGTGCCTATTGGGTATCGTTGCGGGGAATGCCTGAAACTAGAAATACAAATCGCATTACTGTTGAATTGCTCCGCCGGAATCAGTTTACAGCAGAGGCTCTTGAGTCAATTATGCAGCGCATTAGCAAAGGATGTGTCCCATGAAAGTAACTGTACGAGATTTTGAAATTTTCAATAGTTTAGATGTGAATGTGATTGTAGCATATTTACAAAGAACTGGCTGGCACGAACATAGCCGACTTTATGACAATAAAGGAGCGATTTGGGTCAAAAAAAATGATGCTGGAGATGTATTTGATATTGGGCTACCCTTGACAAGGGAGTTTGCCGATTATCCAGCTCGGATGGGAGATGCTGTCAAGACGCTGGAAGCGGCAGAAAATCGTTCTCAGTTAGAGATTCTGAGCGATTTAATTACTTCGTTAGATAATACCGAGATTCAAGGATTTGTCGTGAAAGTCAATCGCGAAGAAGGCGAAAAAATTGCTAAGGTAGTAATGATGGGGTTTGTTGTGGGTAAGTTGCAGAAAATCTATCTCGAATTGAAAGAAAATGATTTGAATTTGGCACTGAAAGCTTATCAGGAAAGAATTCCTGTCACTTGCGGTGGCGATTTTGTCAAAGAGGGCGGATATTTTGCGGTGAAAAATCTGCGGGAGTTTGCTTTGATGGTAGAGGAAGCTAAGGGAGATGAAATTGCGATCGCAGTTATTTAGGGCGGTGGTAGAGTGCCGATCGCACTTTGGGCTAATTCGAGAAATTCTTCAGCTTGGGCGATCGAATCTGCGGCTTGCTCGCTCATAACAGCATCAAGTTCGCCGTAATCTCCAGCATTTCGCAATTCCTGAGCTCTGATGAGGTATCGGTGAAATTTAACAGGAACTCTTCCTGTACGAGCAAATTCTCGACCAAATGCACTAATGACTGCGGAATGTTTAGAAAAAGATAGTCCTTCACCTTCTAAAAATGCTTCGGCGATATAAAACATCGTGTAGTAGGCGCGAGAGGCTGCATAATCCGGGTATTCGCCATCTAACATTAATTTTGCCGCTGCAAGGCTTTGACGAGCTTTGGCGAGTAAGTTTAATTGAGCGGATGTCATATTAAAATTCCCTCTTTACGGATATTTCTGAGCAAAGGGCCTTGATAATTAGTGAATTTTTCTTCATTCATAAACTGGCAGCTAATCACTTCATCATTTTGGAGCGACAAATCTGCTACAATCTGAAGAGTTCTATCAATTTCGACCCCGGCTTGAACTGGCGCTTTGAGAACTACTAACACATCTATATCTGAATCGGGATGTGCATCGCCTCGCGCCTGGGAACCGTAGAGTACCATTGTGACAAGGCGGCTGTCGTAGATTTGCTCGAAGTGCGATCGAAGTTGCGTTAGGATGTTCTTAAGTTTATCGTTAACGATCGTATTTGTTGTAAGTGATTTAGCTGTTTCTTCTGGTGAAAGTCCGAGAAATTCTTCTGCTGTCCCGACAGTCCATCCTGCTGCTTCTAAGCGTTGGCGTTTAGCTGTGTCCATAAAATACCTTCTCGCTCTCAATTTAAATTTTGTCGTATTGCTTCAAGCGCTTTTTACATTTTTAAGGCGATCGCACTTTAGGCAGAATGCTGCAAATCTGGCTAAATCTTAGCAACAACAAAAGGAGATTCGATATCAATTAGCCAGTTTTCATCAATCACTTTGAGATTGGCATCTAAAATCAGAGTCAGTTCGCCAATTTCATCATCGCCATCATCACTAACCAGGTTGTTTTCAACCGCAGATAGATCGGCTTTGAGTAAAAATTTCAGTTTAATCCAGTGAGAAGTGGGATGGTTGTTGATGATATTTGTGCCGAGCGATCGCCCGATTAACTCAGCATAGATTGGATGAATAAAAGCAATCTCTTCATAAAATTTATTACTATCCCAATAACCGCGTATTTTGTAATTGCAGGATTGCAGATGTTTCTCGATTAGGTGATTCAGGGCGATCGGTGCTAATAGTTGAGCAAGTTCATCCCAAATTTGGTGATTTGTCAAAGTTACGGCATTCATCAGCTTAATTGTCCCTTAATGACTTGTCTTGACACCAGAAAAGTGTAAAACTCCCTCAATAAACTTTGCGTGATAGCGGTAATCTCCGCCTTCTCCTAACACCTTAGATTTGAGATCGTATCCTTCTTCTTCAGAAGGAATAAGACCTATACTGCCATCGGGCGGTACTCTACCATTTTGAATCGCTTTGAGATGTTTATTGTTTTGATCGTATCTCTTGCCGAGGCGGATTTGCTTTTTGCTAAAAGATACTAGCATATCAGCCAGCGTTTGATATATGATATCAGGCTGAATATCCGCCCAGTTATTGGGTAGAGATTCCATTTGGCTGTCTGCGATCGAGATTCTTTGATTATACCAAAGAGCAATCGCACTTCAATAGTATAAGGGCGATCGCACTTTCAGCAGCTAAATCAATTTTCACTCGCCTTTGAGTAGGTGATAAGTACCTAAAGCAATTGCTATACCTAATACTGCGGGAGCCGCAACAGCAGCAGCAACAGCAGCGCTACCACCAACCGTAACAGCAGCAATACTTCCGCCAACACCTCCAATTGTTGATGCAACTTGTCCTGCTATTCTTCCATTTTTTCGTGCTTCACGTTCGCGTTCAGTCAAAGCTTCATCATCTTCAAGTATCTTGCCAACTATGAAAGTCGATACCATGATGAGTGTGTGGAAGGTGTTGAGTATAGATATGATCGCCTTTTGCCATAGTTTGTAACCAGGTGAGGTTCAATAAGTATTAAATATCACAGAAAACCTGGTTTAGTCAATACGGGAAAACACTTAGACGCTCTGCAAGAAGTTAAAATAGTGGCAACAATCATTCAAGATTTATTTAACGGCAGCCTAGCGAAATTTTTGAGAGAATCTGCAATTATCCCGATCGCAATTTTTGAAAGTTATGCAATCCTTGGGACGGCGTTCATTAGTTGAAAAAATCCCGGAGGGCGATTCCCTACGGGATAGCTACGCTTCACGCACATTTTTCATCCTGGGGCCCGTACTAAAAGAGTATGTCAAAACTAACTATTCCCGCCCAATCTGTGAGTAATAAAAATTATATAGCAAATCCCGCTAAGGAGACGGCAATGCCGTTTCCCTACATTGAATTATCTGGAATTTGGAAATGTGCGATCGACCTTTCTTTATTGAATTGGTTTTTCAGTCCTCTTTTAGAGGACTTTCGCTATGAGACGGGGGTTTTCAACCCCCGGCGGACTTGCGGGTTAGCGCGAGGATTTTGGCGGCGCAAAAGTGCGATGGATTTTGGATTAGGAATTATTGCCAAAAACTCGGTTTATTTAATTTTAGGTGTGGCCAGAAACCGGGTTTTTTCGGAGAATCTTTCGTTACAGTCGGTGATTTAGCAAAAAACCCGGTTTCTTAGATTTTGGGTTTTGGTCGATCGCCCTTAAATTTGATAAAATTAGATATCTGCAAAACATCTGAACGATCGCTAAATGTTTGACTCTGACAAGTACAGCAGCTTGCTATCTCAATATCAACCGCGCATCATCAAAAATGAAGATGAAAACGAGATATTTTTAGAAATTGTTGAAAGTTTGCTTTCTCGGAACAATCTAACTCCCGAAGAAGATACTCTCCTAGAACTCTTAGTCAAACTAATTGAGGATTTTGAAGAAACACATTATAAAATAAATGCTTCAACTCCCCACTCAAGACTTCTTCATTTGATGGACGCTAGAAGTTTAGAACCAGCGGATTTAGTAGAAATTATTGGCACAATTGATATGGTAACTGAAATCGTTAATAGTCAACTAGAAATTACTAAAAAACAAGCTGAGGCTTTGGGAAAGTTTTTTCATGTCAATCCGAGTTTGTTTCTGTTCAATTAATCACAATCTCTCATATCTCTTAGTCCGCGTCGGCGGACTTCATTTGTTTAGACGCGATTTCAATCGCCGAATAATCTATCGGCTTAGGCCGATCGCATAACAGCAGATTCAGCAACAATTTCTTCATCTTGGCCGCTCAAGCCAGTTCCAAATTCAGTATATTGCCGCACTTGAGGATGGCGAAAACCGAGTACAATATCTTCATTAGGAACACCTGCTGCTAGTAAATCGGTAGCCACACCTTCTTCAGTATCATCATATTGAATCCAGATTTTATTCCCGATTAAATCGAGGTGGATTGGTGTGGCGTGCAGGTAATTGTCATCATTCCAACCAATATCCAAAACTAAATAGCTTCCTCGTTCATCATCAAATAAAAGTTGAGAATGATAGCCATCAGGTATAGTATTGTAGAAGTTAGCGTGTTCCTGAAGTATGGTTTTGATGATTTCTTGGTATCTTAATCTGGTATCCATTGAAGTATTGCCTCACTTTTGCAAAAAATAATCAGTTTTACAATCTGATATATAATTAATACGTTGAAACTTGTCGCGATCGCCCTTAATCCCCCCTATCATGCTCCAAATCCGCCGCCGTCCCCCCAGCACCTCCGTCTCCGTACTCTACCTCAGCTACAAAATCGCCGTACCCGACGCCGAACCCCAGCACATCCTCGAAGAAATCGTCTGGCAAAAAGAAGTAGAAGTTGCTCAAAAGCGCGATCGCACGCCCTTAGCCGAACTTCACAAAAAACTCCCCTTCGCACCACCAACCCGCGACTTTCTCGCCGCCCTTAAAAACGGCAAAACGAAACCAGCTATCATCGCCGAAGTCAAAAAAGCTTCCCCCAGCAAAGGCGTAATTCGTGAAGATTTCGATCCGGTGGAAATTGCCCAATCCTACCAACAAAACGGCGCAACTTGTATCTCCGTACTCACCGATGAAAAATTCTTTCAAGGCAGTTTCGACAACCTCAGCAAAATCCGTTCCGCCGTTGATTTACCCCTGCTTTGCAAAGAGTTTATCATCTATCCTTACCAAATCTATCTCGCCCGCATTCATGGCGCAGATGCCGTACTTTTAATCGCAGCTATTCTATCTGATAAAGACTTACAATACTTTGTCAAAATTGTCAAGACATTAGGCATGACCGCCTTAATCGAAGTTCACACTCAAGAAGAACTCGATCGCGTATTAACCCTCCAAGGCGTCAACCTAATCGGCATCAACAACCGCAACCTAGCAGACTTTTCCGTCAGCCTAGAAACCACCAGCCAGCTATTAGCCTCGCGCCAAACCGAAATTCAAGACAAAGACATCCTCATCGTCAGCGAGTCAGGAATCCACACTCCCGCAGACCTCACTCAAGTTGCTAATGCTGGTGCCCGTGCCGTCCTGATTGGCGAATCCCTAGTCAAACAGCCAGATCCGGGTGCTGCTTTAGCCTTGCTTGCCGCCGACATCGCCACTGCATAATTTTGGGGTAGGGACACGGCATTGCCGTCTCCTCATTCACTTTTTGATTTATGCTACTAACTCCCACAGAAATAGTTAGGACATATCATGGATAACAAATCAATGCTGATGATTCCCGGCCCGACGCCGGTACCAGAAGCGGCTTTACTGGCGATGGCAAAACACCCGATGGGACACCGCAGCAAGGAATTTGATGCGATTTTTGCTGAATGTACCGAAAACCTGAAATGGTTGCACCAAACGAAGAGTGATGTGCTGAGTTTAACCGTTTCTGGTACCGGCGCGATGGAAGCTGGGATTATTAATTTCTTGAGTGCGGGCGATCGCGTTTTAGTCGGCACCAATGGTAAATTTGGTGAACGCTGGGCCGAAGTAGCTGAAGCTTATGGTTTAAATGTCGAAATCATCAAAGCTGAGTGGGGCTTACCTTTAGATCCCGAAAACTTCCGCGAAAAACTCGAAGCAGACACAGAAAAGCAAATCAAAGCTGTCATCATCACTCACTCCGAAACCTCCACCGGTGTCCTCAACGACCTTGAAACCATCAATCGCCACGTTAAAGCCCACGGTGAAGCTTTAATTATGGTCGATGCTGTCACCAGTTTAGGTGCTGCGAATGTGCCGATGGATGCTTGGGGAATTGATGTGATTGCTTCTGGTTCTCAGAAAGCTTACATGATTCCTCCTGGTTTGGGTTTTGTCGCCGTGGGCCCGAAAGCTTGGGAAGCTTACAAGACTGCAAAACTGCCCCGCTATTATTTAGATTTGGGCAAATATCGCAAAGAAGCTGCCAAAAATACGACTCCTTTTACTCCACCAGTTAATATGTTTTTTGGACTGCAAGTTACTTTGCAGATGATGAAAGCGGAAGGATTAGAAAATGTATTCGCGCGACACAAGCGGTTGATGACAACTACTCGCGCCGCTGTACAAGCTTTAGGTTTGCCCTTATTTGCTGCTGATGGTTGCGCCAGCCCTGCGATTACCTCTGTCATGCCGCCCGCCGAAGTAGATGCACAAAAGGTGCGGACTTTGATGAGAAAGAGATTTGACATTTCCCTGGCCGACGGACAAGACCATTTGAAGGGCAAAATCTTCCGAATTGGTCATTTGGGCTTTGTGTGCGATCGCGATATTCTAGCAGCTATTTCCTCCCTAGAAGTCGTGCTGCGAGAATTGGGTTACGAAGGCTTTGTTCCTGGTGCCGGTGTTGCCGCTGCTGCGAAACTTTTGGCTGAATCTTAATCCAAGTTGTTAAAGGATTTTAGATTTTAGATAAAATCTAAAATCTAAAATCTAAAATCCTTTTAATATGCTTGGGCCAACCAATCAAAGATTTTATCTAACTGTTCTAGCGTCACCAAACCGTACTGCCACAATACCATCGGCAGGGAATTCGGGTCGCGATCGCGTTGGCGCTGTTCGTTACCGCCCACACGTTCAGCGACATCAATTGACGCGCGAGAAATCGCCAAATCTTCTTGTAAAAATCGAATTAAACGAGTATAAGTAGCGGGTGTCATTAATTTTTCCTCCAAGTGTAGGACACCATTTTCTGATGCGAACCTGATGTTTTTGATGAGTAATAAGCCAGTTTAAAATCTGTCTTGAAACTGTGGATATCTGTTAAAACAGTATTTGCAGTTAAAAATGGAAATTTGGTTGCTGAGTGCGACTCTAAAGCCAACCTTTCCCCAAAAGTGAAAGGTTTTCGATTTTTGTCGCTGGGGGTTCGAGGGATGTGCGATCGAACCTAAACTGAATACCTCTGCATCTTGGCAGCGCGAATCTAAATCAATTCTGCTACCTACTTAAGACTACTAAACCAGGTTCAGAGTATAACTTCATCTGCCAAAATGCAGAATCCGCAAATCTACTTGATTAATCTAGGTTAGATTTGGCGATTCCAACCGCAACCTGCTATCTCAAGCAGTCCTGGACTTACTAAGATCGACATCGTAGCAAATCTTTTGGTACTTGTACTGGCTTAATTATTAATAATTTAACAGATTTAATCAATTTTTGTAAAGTTTCTAAATATTTCTCAAAATAATGGGCCATGTCCCTCGACCAATTTTCCGGGAAAATCAACCTAAAATGACTTAATTCGGTTAAATAAACTCGATCGCAATTCTATCGCCAACTTTGAGACCAAGTTCAGCAGCCCGCCCGCTACGGAGTTCGATGACTCGATCGACCATCGTATCCGGGCCATAGGTGGGACAAGGATCGGCAGTACAAGGAGGTGCCGCAGGTTGGATGGCTGTCACCACTCCATCCCGCAGAAAAATCATATCCAGAGAAATCTCACAATTTTTCATCCAAAAATTCACCCATCGCGCTGGTTTGAACTCAAACAACATCCCTCTGTCATCAGGTAGAGAAGTTCTATACATTAAACCCATAGCCTGTTGTTCCGGGGTGGTAGCGACTTCAAGTTCGATCGAGCGATCGGCTATCCTAGCTTTAGCGGAAACAGGTAAAACTTGACCTTGGGAAGCTGTCAATGTAGGCTGCAATGCCAAAGTAGCAGTAACCTCAGAATTTGCTACAGGCATTGTTGGCGAACATCCCAGCAAACATAAACCTAGCCCAATACCCAGCAAATTAGCAAAATAACTCATAAGTAGAAGGAAGAAGGAAGAAGGAAGAAGGAAGAAGAACCCCCCCTGCCCCCCTAGGGGGGAAATTCAGGAAGAAGGAAGAAGGAAGAAGGAAGAAGAACCCCCCCCTGCCCCCCTAGGGGGGAAGGAATATCAATTCCTCTCTTCATCGGAATTATTCATTTCTCTCTGTGTTCTCTGTGGTTAAATCACCTGACGGTGCAACGGTCAACGATATCATATAAAATCTTCTCTTCATCGGAATTATTAAACTCTCTCTTCTCTTCCTTCGCGTCCTTCGCGCCTTCGCGGTTAAATCATTCCGATATAACCGGAATTGATATAAGAAGCAAGAAGTAAGAAGGAAGAATTCAGCCCCCCTAGCCCCGCCCAAGGCGGGGATGGGGGAAATTCAGGAAGGCTATTGATACAGTAAGGTTTTGGGCCATCTGTATATGACGTTTAATTAAAAGGACTAAGGACTAATGACTGTAAGCTTCCAGAATTGCCTTAGCCGCTTGATGGCCAGAAAGTGTTGCTCCTTCCATGCTATCAATATAATCTTGCTGAGTGTAACTTCCTGCTAGAAAGAAATTGCCGATCGGCGTTTTTTGAGCAGGCCGATAAAGATCCATTCCCGGTGCTTCCCGATACAAAGATTGAGCCAGCTTCACTACACTATACCAAGTCATGTTTAATTCCCGCGCTGATGGGAATAAATCCTGAACTTGCTTGAGTACGTGTTGGGCGATCGCCTCATTGCTTTGTTTAATAAACGGATCTCCAGGAGTCAACACCAACTGTAACAGAGAACCTTCCCCTTCCTTATAATAATCCTTGGGACTTGTCAGCGCCAAATCAGCAAAACAAGAAAAATCTGCATCGGCGGAATATAGCAAATTATCAATTCCTACAGCATGACTTAATTGTTTGCGTTTGGCTTCATCGTCCAATTCCGTTACCCAACCGTCAAACCGCAATTGCACTGTCGCCACCGGCACAGCATCCAACTTGTAAATATTATCAAAGTCCGACCATTTCCGCCAAGCTGGGGGTAATATTTTTTGAATTCCAGGCACATCCAATGCAAAAACATAGGCATCGGCAGTAATAATTTCTTCAGTTTCCCCACTAGCTACAGCTAAGCCGGTGACGCGAGTTTCTGCACCTTCTTGAAACTGAATTTCTCGCACTCTGCGCCGCGTGTAAATTTTTGTGCCTTTGCTTTCTAAATATTCCACAATTGGTTTGTGCAAATATTCGCTAGGAGAACCAGCCAACATTCGCATCACCGAGGCTTCTGTTTTGGTGGCAAAGAATTGAAAAATTGTCAACATACACCGGGCTGAAATATTTTCAGTGTCGATAAAACCCAGGGCATAGGCGATCGGATTCCACATTCTTTTGAGGGAATTTTGGTTGCCACCGTGGCTGCGAAACCAGTCAGCAAAACTGATTTTATCCAAATCGCGGATAGTTTTCATCGCCCCATCAAAGTCGATCAAACCTCGGACGATGGGGCTAGTTCCCAGGGCGAGGGAATTTTGGATTTTGTCCTGTACCGATAGCTGAGATGTAGTGAAAAATGCCTTCAATCCGTGAAAAGGAGCACCTACCGGGAAACGAAAATCTAAACTACCTGTTTCGCCACCTCGATTGATAAAAGTGTGGACGTGTTCTTTCAGGAGCAAATCGTCAAAAGCTCCCACTTTTTGCATGAGAGCAAATAAGTTATAATAGCAGCCGAAGAAGACGTGTAAACCCATTTCAACGTGATTGCCATCTGGATCTACCCAACTGCCAACTTTGCCACCGACAAAGGGGCGGGATTCAAAAATTTCTACTTGGTGGCCTGCATCCACTAAATCGACTGCTGTTGTCATTCCAGCCAGTCCTGCACCTGCGATCGCAACCCGCATTTTCCCTATCCTTTAGTGTATTTTTACAAATTGTAACAAATTTAAGAATATCAGAAATTTGAGGAAAGACAGTTAACTGTCAACAGTCAACCGTCAACCGCCAACTAACATCAAAACGTCGGCATCAATTGCAGTGGCCCAATGCCTAAATCTTTAGCAGACACCCAGCGCACTTCAAACAAAGCGATCATATCTTTAAGTTGAGGTTGGCCGCGAGAAGCACCCATCAACCCTTTAGCAATCACCAAACCACACCAACCTTGAGTTGATTGACAGCGACGCTCCCATTTTTGGCGGGCTGCTTGATGCACTGGATCGTCTTCATTAAACTCTCCAAACAAATACAAATCGCCATTTTTAGCTTGCAGAATACCCAAATCATATTGCTCATCTTGAAAAGGATCTTCTCCCGGATTAAAGCAAATTGCCTTGACTCCTTCTGCTTCCTTCAAATCCTGAATCATGGTTTTTGCCTTCGGATGGGAAGTTTGAATCATCACCACCGGCAAACCATCTCCACTGGCATTAATATCAACTTCTGCACCTTGATAAAACTGGGCATTGCCACGCAAAAAATCTACCGTTGCCCAAGGTACGACACCGAGACTCAAAAATGAATTAGGCGGTACTAAATCGTCCCGCAGTGGAGGCATTTCAAATTCATCATCGTCATCATCGTCATCATCATCTTCCAGCATCTGCCACAATTCGTCGGATACCTCCGGCATCGTGGAAACTTTCACCGATACCTGCTGAGTTTCGCCGTCAGCCAGGGGAACGGGGATGCGGTAGCGGCTGCTGAGGGTGGGAAATGTTTCTGCTGCCAGTTTACGCCGACTATTGCGGAAAAAGCGGTGAAATGCTTCGAGAGCAACTAACATTGTCAGGGCTTCTTCTTCATAAAGAATCGATCGCAAACCTTCTAAAGGATGCAGGTTGCCAAAATTCGGTTCAATTTCCGATGGAGGCAAATCGGCTAAATCAATTTCTTCCTCATCTTCATCAAGTTCCATGGCACTTTCAAAGGTGAGAAACAAACAATCTTGCCCTAAAAAAGCCTGTTCCAAATCTTCAAAAGAATCATCATTAACGACTCGCTCTCGAAACCGCTTCAACGATTCTAGGGAGCGATAGAGCAAAACTCCATAATCCATTCTGCCCTGACCCAATACAGACACGTAAAGGCTGGCGACATCCCATTGATTGACTTCAATAGATATAATCTGATGTTCTCTCAAAGTCTGCCACGGAGCATCATGCCAAATTTGAGCAGCTTTTTCCATGAGAACATCAGCATACTCAGGAGGCAATTCAGGAGGTCTGTTGACGGCAACCTCTTCCATTCCCCGAAATATTTCGTCTATGAGGGGTAATTCCGGTACATAGTCGATCGCAATACCTAAATCTTGAAGTACCCCCCGCAGATAAAATTGAATTTCTCGGTTTTTGACAACTATTTTTTGAGGGCGGACTGCGGGAGAGGGACTTTGGGGATGTTCCATCGCTCGCAGCAGTGCCCGGACGATCGCCTCTGGGCCAGCATCCGGGCCCACCATATCCATAGCCCTGACAACCCCTTCAGAGCCATCTACCCAGAGAATGCACTCGCCACCACCCTCTAGGAAGTCATCATCGTCTACGATCGCGTGTGAGTCAGCATTAGACAAGGGTCGGCGATCGCCCTCCCACACGCTGGGAATTTGAGGTAAGTTTTGTAGCCGACGAAGAGTAGAGCGATTCAGCGCTGCCATTAGAGTAAGCCCGTTGGGTGAAGCATGGTTGCGGTGCCCCACTAAGGGTCAACCGCTGCCTTTCAATCATAAACCCTAGGGGGAAAGGGGGGGACAACACCTGTACAATGGATGAATTAAGATGAAACTCTTAGGATCAAATAGTATCAGGAGTTCAGAAAATTATGACTCAAGCCATTTCCCAAAAGCGGGGCATTCAAATGACTGACTCCGCAGTCCGTCAAGTATTGAGCCTGAGAGAAAAACAAGGCAAAGACCTCTGCTTGCGCGTAGGAGTGCGCCAGGGTGGCTGTTCTGGTATGTCTTATGTGATGGATTTCGCAGACCCCAGCACCGTCCAATCCGACGATGAAGTGTTCGATTACGAAGGCTTTCAGGTAGTGTGCGATCGCAAAAGCATTCTCTATCTCTACGGTTTAGTCCTCGACTTCAGCGACGCCATGATCGGCGGCGGCTTTCAGTTTACCAACCCCAACGCTACCCAAACTTGTGGCTGCGGTAGTTCTTTTTCTACATAAACCTGAAAATTGGGCAAACAATCAATAATTGCCCAATGCCCTTTTCAATTCCAAATTCCAAATCTCAACTCCCATGACCCCTGAAGAATTGTTTAAAGATGGTTTCGATCGCTACCAAGCTGGAGAAGCCCCAAAAGACTTGATTCCCCTGTTCAAAGAAGTGTGCCTGAAAGCGCCTAAAAACGGCAATGCTTGGGCTAGTCTCGCATGGCTATACCTATTGGAAGATAAACCATCATCAGCCCAAAAAGCAGCGAAAACCGCCGTTAAATTGAACCCTCACGACCCCCAAGCCCGGATCAACCTAGCAGTCGCCATCCTCGACCTGAAAGAAAAAGGAGTGCGGCCTCATGTAGAAATAACTCAGCAACTCTTGATGGCATCCGACGAGTTGCTAGAAGAAGTTAAAAAGAATTTTGAAGATGGGTTAAGCAGAAAACCGGACTGGAAGAGTCTCACCCGCGTTCAGCAATGGCTTTTTGAGCCTTAACCAGGGAAACCAGTCGATTTTTGCGCGGGGATCGCAGAAATCGGCTTGGGGATTTATTACGATGTCGTAATAAATCAATAAATAACTTTATGGAAATCTCAGGAAGGCAGTGCTAGTATTTGAAAACTTAGCTAATACGAACAGTGGGGCTGGACGCATTCCTCACTTTAAAATGCTGTAGAGGGAAACAATTGGAGTACCTTGAAGGAAGTTCTAGATATCCTTGACAGGACTCTGAAACCCAAACCAAATCGCTTGCGATTGGTGTGGGGGCGCCACACGATTCAGCAATCCGCCCAGCGGAGTACAGACTTAGTTAACAACACAGTACCAGGAGTTAGAAGACTATGAGCACTGAGAACCACGTTAATATCAAGCCAGCGACTCGCAATCACAAAGGTTTCTTTATTCAGCCAGCATCCTACAAGCTGATGAGTATCGATAAGTCTGGTTGGGCATTGATTTGCATAGACAAAGCAGTTTGTCATTATGTCGATCCTGATGACTTGCAACTACCGAATAAATCGGGAAATACTGAAGGTTAATCCAGCAGTTTTGAGAGACAATAAAATGCTTTACAAAAGTAGCTGCCCTCGATAGAGAGGCAGCATCTTTTTTTTGTTGACAGTAATTGGCAGAAAATATTTATGATATCAATTCCGGTTGTATCGGAATGATTTAACCGCGAAGGCGCGAAGGACGCGAAGGAAGAGAAGAGAGAGTTTAATAATTCCAATGAAGAGAGGATTTGATATGAAGTGGATTCTAGCCAACTTCGCCCCCCAAGAGACGGCAGCTTTGGTCAAGAAGTTTTAAGATAGAGGGTGGCTTTAAATTTTGTGATGACCTATGCCTCGTACTTCCGTTTCTCAGGTGTACTCTTCTGGTAATTCCAAGGGTGCAAATCAGTCTACCAAGACGGCTGCTTCTGCTGTTAATGCTGGTAAAATTCCGCCCTTGTTGGGGGCGAGTTTGGCTGAGTTAACGGAGTGGGTGCAGCAACAGGGCCAACCTGCTTATCGCGGTTCGCAGTTGTACCAGTGGATTTATGAAAAAGGGGCTCGATCGCTTTCTGAGATTTCTGTATTCTCGAAACAGTGGCGCGAGACTGTGGCGAAAATTCCGATCGGGCGATCGACTATTCACTATCGATCGGTTGCACCAGACTCCACCGTCAAGTATCTTCTAAAATTAGCCGACGGTCAAATCATTGAAACCGTAGGGATTCCCACCGAAAAACGACTAACAGTGTGCGTGTCTGCACAAGTGGGCTGCGCCATGGGCTGCGATTTTTGCGCTACAGGAAAAGGCGGTTTTAAGCGCAATTTAGAAAAACACGAAATCGTCGATCAAGTATTAACAGTTCAGCAAGATTTCGGGCGTAGAGTCAGCCACATCGTATTTATGGGGATGGGAGAACCATTGCTGAATGCAGACAACGTTGTAGCTGCTGTCAAATGTTTGAATCAAGATGTGGGAATTGGACAACGCAACATCACCATTTCCACCGTGGGAATTCGCAATCGCATCCGCCAATTAGCCGAACATCATTTACAAGTTACCCTCGCCGTTAGTCTCCACGCTTCCAATCAAAGATTGCGCGAAGAGTTAATTCCTAGCGCCCGTCCTTATCCTTTGGATGAATTAGTAGCAGAATGTCGCGAATATGTGCAATCTACGGGGCGCCGGTTGAGTTTTGAATATGTCTTGTTAGCAGGTGTAAATGATTTACCGGAGCACGCAGCGGAGTTAGCAACTCATTTGCGCGGTTTTCAGTGTCACGTCAATTTAATTCCTTACAATCCCATCCAGGAAGCAGAATATCAGCGCCCTACTCCCAATCGAGTTAATGGTTTTGTGGCTGCTTTGAAGGAGAAGAAAATTGCTGTTAGCGTGCGGTATTCTCGCGGGTTGGAGGCGGATGCAGCCTGCGGACAATTGCGGGCTTCTGAGGTGTAATTTTGGTGATTGGTGAGTGGTTATTTGTTACCAATGTCCGATGCCTCTCCTTCCTTTGGACCTAGAATCCTATAGGTGGCAATTTTTAATTGGCAATTAAACGGTCTAATTCCTGTTGCATTTGCATTGTAACTAAATCGAAACAAGCATCAACATAATCGCGATCGCCCGCAGCATCCGCACCATACCTCTCAAAGACGATGGGTTTGCACACGCGAGTCCGAATTTGTACGGGCAAAGGTAGATGGGGCAAAGGCCCAAAACTCAATCCCCAAGGCAATCCTAAATACACCGGAAACACCACCGGATCGATGCCAAATAACCACGGCATCCCCCATTCATGCAATTGCTTTACTTCCTGATAAAAATCTCCCAGCACCATCAAAGTATCGTGGGCACCGTGGGAGATAATTGGTACAATGGGAACTGTTTCTCGCAGGGCTAATTTAATAAATCCTTTGCGTCCAGCAAAGTAAAT
Organism: Microcoleus sp. CAWBG640; assembly: GCF_020883015.1. NCBI lineage: Bacteria > Bacillati > Cyanobacteriota > Cyanophyceae > Oscillatoriales > Microcoleaceae > Microcoleus > Microcoleus sp. CAWBG640. The sequence goes on along the minus strand of NZ_JAHRFC010000002.1, from coordinate 153,612 downwards.
TTTATCGCGCAAGTGATAGGGACGGAAAGTATCTTCTGCGCCGCCTGGATAGACGAGCACTGGAATATTTTTGCGCAAAGCTGCGATCGCCATTTTGGGATGGGCCTTGATCGCACCACACTGCACTGCCATGCTAGCAAGCTCAGGAGAAACTTTCCAAACCGTCGGGTGCATTAATCCATAGGCTAACCTTTCGGTGCCGTACCTGTGGAACCATTCGTATAGGAACATAAACATATCTGGTGCCACAATTCCGCCGTTGTGAGAACCCACAACCAGCATTTTTCCGCTCGCTGGGACGTATTGCCAGCCGTCGCTTTCTACGCGAAAATAGTAGCGGTATAGCCACTCCCAGATCGGCAACATCAGTTTAATGAATTCGGGATTGCGATCGTCTAAAGATAAACCGTCAAAGCGAGAGGTTGTGCTGTGGCTTCTGGGAGTGGATGCAGAATATTTCATTGCTTGATGTTTCAGGGCGATCGGCGGTAAAAAAGTGTATTTTTATTATGGCAAATTATTGAAAGTTTACCTATAGTTATTTATAATAGCACCAAGGGCAAAACTCTCATAATGTTTATACTTACATCATCGTAGATATACATTTTCATATTTCCGCAAAAACCACCAATAATTAAACAACCTAATCGCCAATTTTATCAAAAAATAATTAATAATTAGGGGACACAATGAAGCAGATTGAAAATAAACAAATTCACAACATCCCCATTAAAATTAAATTATTAACTGGGAATAAAAATTAAAGGGTAGAGACAGATTTGTTAACTGTCCCTACCCAAGCACATACAGTTAGGATACATTTCATACTAAATTTAGAGAAAAGAATTTAATGTCACACAAATCACAAAAATAACTATGAACAGTACAGCATCTCCCATGACCGATCGCGATCGCGCTAACCTCAGCCACCCGATCGATTACAGTTCCATCCGATCCGTACCAGAAATTTGGGCGATCGTCCAACAGAAATTCGGTCAAACCGTCGCCCTCCACGACCCCCACCATTGCCGTGTCTGACCTGGCTGTAAAGTTTTATGGTTGAGTTGGTGGTTCCCACTTACAGATAGACTCTAGCTCGATCGGGGAAATTTTGGGAGCGATCGGATTTCCGCCAAGGTTGAACTCAGTGATTCGGATAGCTAAGCAACACAATAAAATAACAGATACTCGCACCCACTTCCTGCACAAATTGTCAACCAATCTACGGCGGGGAGTATATCAAATATCTGAAATTAAAAAGTACCTTAAATCATGCAAATTACGATCGACCTTCCCGACAATCTCCCCCTGACTGAAGCCGATGTGCGACTCGAACTCGCGATCGTACTTTATCACCAGCACAACCTCAGTCTAGATAAAGCCGCTCAACTTGCTGTAATGTCTGTGGACGACTTCTACCAACTATTAATCAGCCGCCATATCGTCACCCCGCCCGCAGATCCCGATGACGAACCCGCCGAACTCGTCCTAGCCAGCCTCCGTAACTCCCTCCAGCAAATTAAAGAAGGCAAATTGCATCCTATTTCTGAACTGTGGGATGGTATTGATGACTGACGAGACAGCCGAAATCCAGCTTCTCTTTTTCGATGACTGCAAAACACCTATGCGTAAGTCCTGTTTGTGCTAAAATTGAGAACAGAATTTAAAGGAAAAAGGCCATGTCAAAACAAGACATCGCTAATATCGTCACGATCGAACCTGGTAAGCGATGCGGTAAACCTTGTATTCGAGGCATGAGAATTACGGTTGATAACCTGTTGGAATGTCTTACTTCTGGGATGAACGATCGAGAAATCCTAGATAATTTCCCCTATTTCACACAACAGGATATTTTGGCTTATTTGAGTTTTTCGTAAGAGGTAAATATGTCAACAACTGCGATCGACATCGGCACGCTGGTTGTCAGTACGCCTGAAACCTGTGGAGGGCGTCCCCGCATTGCGGGAACTAGAATTTCTATCGCTCAAATTGCCGTTTGGCATCAACAAGGGATGAGCCCAGAAGCAATACTTGAAGAAATTTCCTATTTAAATTTAGCACAAATTTATGCAGCGCTATCTTACTATCACGCTAACCGCAAGGAAATTGAGGCTGATTTAGCTGCCGAATTAGCTGAGTACGAGCGATTGGAAGCCGATCGCAGGGCTGGGAGAATTTAATGAGCCAGATTCGTTTGTATTTAGATGAAGATACGCTCAGAAAAGCTTTCGTGCAAGCCTTGCGAGAAAATGGGATTGATGTAGTAACTGTCTCAGATGCCAATAATTTAGGACGTATAGATGAAGAACAATTGATATGGGCAACAGAGCAAGGTCGAGTCATTTATACTTTTAATAGTCGAGATTTCTGTCGGCTGCACGGGAGCTTTTTTGCAGTAGGTAACAGTCATGCAGGAATTATTGTTGTGCCGCGACAAAGTTATTCTGTTCGCGAACAGTTGCGCGGTTTGTTGAATTTGATTGGTAGCAAGTCTGCGGAAGAAATGATGAATCAACTGGAATTTTTAGGTACTTACATCAGGTCTGAATAAAGGCATTTAATATTAGGTACGATCGATCGCTGGTAATATACGGTTGAACGATCGATCGCATTTAAAAAAGCAACCAAATTCAGAGTTACCACTGACAGATAGACTCTGGCTTGAGAGGGCAAGTTTTGGGTGCGATCGGATTTCCGCTGAGCTGGAGCTTCGTCAGGTTAGTCAAGGATTGCAATGGTTTGATGTCGCTGATTTGATTGGCGTCGAGGTTGAGCACAGTCAGGTTAGTCAAAGATTGTAAGGGTTTGATCTCGCTGATTTTATTGTTGTTGAGACCAAGCGCAGTCAGGTTAGTCAAAGATTGCAATGGTTTTATGTCGTTGATTTGATTGCTGCTGAGGACGAGTTGCTTCAGGTTAGTCAAAGATGCTAGCGGTTTGATGTCCCTGATTTTATTTCCGTTGAGGATGAGACGAGTCAGGTTAGTCAAGGATTCTAGCGGTTTGATGTTGCTGATTTTATTGTCCCTGAGACTGAGCTCCTTCAGGTTAGTCAAGGATGCTAGCGGTTTGATGTTGCTGATTTTATTGTCAAAGAGGATGAGACGAGTCAGGTTAGTCAAGGATGCTAGCGGTTTGATATCGCCGCTCTGATTTCCTTCGAGGACGAGTTCAGTCAGGTTAGTCAAGGATGCTAGCGGTTTGATATCGCCGCTCTGATTTCCCTTGAGCCAGAGCTTCGTCAGGTTAGTCAAGGATGCTAGCGGTTTGATATCGGCGATCCGATCGCCACTGAGCCAGAGCTTCGTCAGTTTAGTCAAAGATGCTAGTGGTTTGATGTCGCCGCTCGGATTATTGATGAGGTCGAGTTCAGTCAGGTGAGTCAAGGATGCTAGCGGTTTGATGTCGCCGATTTGATTTCCTTGGAGGACGAGTTGCTTCAGGTTAGTCAAGGATGCTAGCGGTTTGATGTCGCTGATTTCATTAAAGGTGAGGTCGAGCACAGTCAGGTTAGTCAAGGATACTAGCGGTTTGATGTCGCCGATTTTATTGCCATTGAGGCTGAGTTCAGTCAGGTTACTCAAGGATGCTAGCGGTTTGATGTCGCTGATTTGATTGTAGCTGAGGTAGAGATTGGTCAGGTTAGTCAAGGATACTAGCGGTTTGATGTCGCCGATTTCATTGAAGGCGAGGGCGAGCTGTGTCAGGTTAGTCAAGGATGCTAGCGGTTTGATATCACTGATTTGATCGTTGTTGATGTAGAGCTCCGTGAGACTAGAAAGTTTTCGATCGGCCGCATCGCAATCATTAGTCTCTGCTTTCTCCAACAACACATCAACAGTATGTTTAGCTTCAGGAATCAACTTTGCTCGCGTGAGACACCAGTCAGCAAATGTTATTCGTCCACTGTTTCCCGGTTGCGGTTCTGAGACTAACGCCCAAGGTATATTTGTACATGATGCTAGCCCGATCGCACTAAAAGCAACTACGATCAACCTTGATAAATTAATGTGTTTTTGTGCAACTATAAATTTCATCATTTTGTATCCCTAATTTTCTAAAAAGACAATGGCAGGTTTCCCAACTGTCACGACACTGCCACAAAGTTCTAAAATAGCTCTGATATTAAACTTGTACCCAATAACTTTATCTCTCAAAACCCCGGAAAATACCCTATGAACGGCCCAGCGTCTTACACATTGTCTCAACTGACCGATCGCGATCGCGCCAACCTCAGCCGCCTGATCGATTACACCTCCATCCGATCCGTACCAGAAGTTTGGGCGATCGCCCAACAGAAATTCGGTCAAATAGTCGCCCTCCACGACCCCCACAGCAAGCCCGAAATCAAGCTTACCTACACCGACCTGTACCGACAAATCCAGCAATTCGCAGCAGGCCTCCAAGCCCTAGGCATCGAACCAAACCCCTCAGAAGCAATCCCTCCCCGCGTCGCCCTCTTCGCCGACAACAGCCCCCGGTGGCTGATAGCCGACCAAGGCATCATGATGGCCGGCGCAGCCAACGCCGTCCGAGGTGCCACCGCCGACCCCGAAGAACTCCTCTACATCATCCAAGACAGCGGTAGCACGGCCTTAGTAGTCGAAAACCGCGCATTACTCAAAAAACTCCAACATAGCCTCCCCGATTTGCCCATCCAACTCATCGTCCTCCTCTCCGACGAAGAACCAGAAGCCAGCCAAACCCTCAACACAGTCAAATTTTCCCAAGTCATGGCCACAGGGGCAAACCGCCCCCTCAAACCCAGCAACCACAAGCCTCAAGGCCTCGCGACTTTGCTCTACACCAGCGGCACCACCGGCAAACCCAAAGGTGTGATGCTCACCCACGGCAACCTGCTACATCAAATCACAACTTTCGGCACAATTCTCCAGCCCGAAGGCGGCGAAGGTGTTCTGAGTATTCTCCCCAGTTGGCACGCCTACGAACGCACTGTCGAATACTTCATGCTTTCCCAAGGATGCACGCAGATTTACACCAATATTCGCTACTTCAAACAAGATTTCAAAACTTACAAACCCCAGTACATGGTGAGCGTTCCACGCATCTGGGAATCGATTTACGAGGCAGTACAAAAGCAATTTCGGGAACAGCCAGCTAATAAACAAAAATTGGTTAGCTTCCTGTTATCTGCTAGCCAACAATACATAGAAGCCCGTCGCATTTTCCAAGGATTGACTCTCAATTTAAAACCTGCTTCTGCTTCGGAAAAACTAATCGCCCGCATCAAAAGCATTCTATTGTGGCCAGTCCACGCCGTCGCCGAAAAACTGGTTTACCAAAAAGTCCGGGAAGCTACGGGAGGACGTTTCAAATGGGCAATTAGTGGCGGTGGTTCTTTGGCGGCCCACTTGGACAATTTCTTTGAAATAGCGAATATCGGTTTGTTGGTGGGATACGGCTTAACCGAAACTTCCCCGGTGTTAACGGTTCGTCGCCCTTGGCATAATCTCAAAGGTTCGGCGGGACAGCCGATCGCCCATACGGAAGTTAAGATAGTAGACCCGGAAACTCGGCAACAACTGGCTGTAGGTAAGCGCGGTTTAGTATTGGCGCGGGGGCCGCAAATCATGGCTGGTTATTATCTTAATCCCCAAGCGACGGCAAAGGCGATCGACCCCGAAGGCTGGTTCGATACCGGCGACTTGGGCTGGCTGACACCCAGCAACGATTTAATTTTAACCGGACGCGCCAAAGATACGATCGTCCTTACCAACGGCGAAAACATCGAACCTCAGCCCATCGAAGATGCCTGTCTCCGCAGCCCCTACATCGACCAAGTTATGCTAGTCGGTCAAGACCGGAAATCTGTGGGTGCGTTAATTGTCCCCAATGCAGAAGCCGTGGAGAAATGGGCGGCAACTCAGAATCCTCCCATACACGAAATTGACTGGAATAGCAAGATAATTCAAGACTTATTTCGCCAAGAATTGAACCGCGAGGTGCAAAATCGCCCCGGATACCGCGCCGACGATCGCATTGGCCCGTTCCGGTTGATTTTGGAGCCATTCTCGATGGAAAATGGAATGCTGACTCAAACCCTGAAAATTAAGCGCCCGGTTGTGACGGAACACTACCGCGATATGATTGACGGGATGTTTTGAAAATATTCTCAGGGCATCGGGAATCGGGACAAGCGACAGGAGATTGAAGACGGGGACAGACTGATACCAATTTTTTGTGAAGTTGCACATATTCTGATCCCCCTGGCATCCCCTTTAATAAGGGGGACTTTGATCTCGATCTTGTCCCCCCCTTATGAAGGGGGGTTAGGGGGGATAAAATTCTACGGGGTCTCACAAAAAATTGGTAGGACAGCTAATAGCTTTTGAAGAATTAGCAACTAGCAGTTAGTCGCATTCAATTCCCAATTCCCAATTCCCAATTTCCAATTCCCAATTCCCAATTCCCAATAGACAAACAATAACTTTATGGAACTGTCCACACCAAAATTACTCTTGAAGCGATCGATTAACGTTAAAGTCGTCGTTACCCCCCGCTGGAAAGAAGAAGCTCAACAGCAACTCCAAGCCCAAATTAATCAAATCGACTCTCAGCTACAACAGCTAGAAATGCAAGGACAACGGATGATTTCTGAAATCCAAAAGCAAAGCCTGCACCCCCCTGGTCCTCAAGTAATGCAGCAAATAGAAAACATTCAAACCCAGGTTAATCAACGGAAAAGCGAACTGCTAGAACAAAAAAACCAAAACCTGCAACAACTCCAGCAAGTGCAGGTACTAGACCTGGAACAAGAAGTGAGTCAAGGTCAAATTGACGGTACATTCACCATCGGGTTAGGAGAAAACTTGATTCAAAAAATGCAAGTAGAGGTTCTCCTCCGTGATGGAGTTGTCCAAGAAATTCGAGGCGATATTTAGCAATTAGAAATTGGGAATTGGGAATTGGAAATTAGTAGTTAGTAATTGGTGATTGCTCAGTTGTTTTGAGTTAATACTCATATATCTTCGGACTATGAACTCAAAACAATCATGAGTTCCCAATTCCCAATTCCCAATTCCCCATTCCCAATTCCCCATTCCCCATTCCCCATTCCCAAATACCTATTAGTAACTAAAAAGGACTTTTTACAGATGATTCGCGAAGTTTTCATGCCGGCCCTAAGTTCTACCATGACAGAGGGCAAAATTGTTTCCTGGGTCAAATCCGCTGGGGACAAAGTAGAAAAAGGTGAAACCGTAGTAGTAGTTGAATCCGACAAAGCCGACATGGACGTAGAGTCTTTCTACGAAGGCTTTTTGGCAATCATTATCGTCCCTGCGGGGGAAGTTGCTCCTGTAGGAACCGCCATCGCCCTGGTAGCAGAAACTGAAGCTGAAATCGCCATCGCTCAGCAGCAAGGAGCAGCAGCCTCAACCCCCGCCGCCGCGGCCACACCAGCCCCCGCCCCGGTGGCCGCGACAACTTCATCTCCGGGATTGCAGCAAAACGTCAGCCGTCAAAACGGCCGCAGCGTCGTTTCTCCCCGCGCGCGGAAATTGGCAAAAGAATTTAAAGTAGATTTGAATTCGATCAAAGGTAGCGGCCCCCACGGCAGAATTGTTGCAGAGGATGTGGAAGCCGCAGCGGGTAAAGCTAAGCCCGCTCCCGTTCAGCAACTGGTGACAGTGCCCGCAGCACCCGCACCCGCACCCGCAGCACCCGCAGCACCCGCACCCGTAGCACCTAAACCAGCAGTGGCACAGCCTGTTCCAGCAGTGGCGATGACTGGCCAAACTGTACCGATGAATGCACTGCAAAATGCTGTGGTGCGTAATATGGACGCCAGTTTGAGCGTGCCGTGTTTCCGCGTCGGCTATACAATTACTACGGACAATCTGGACAAACTCTACAAACAAATTAAGTCGAAGGGCGTCACCATGACGGCTTTGCTGGCGAAGGCTGTAGCAGTAACTTTACAAAAACATCCTCTGCTGAATGCTTGTTATGTGGAGTCAGCGATTCAATACCGTGCTGATATTAATGTTTCTGTGGCGGTGGCGATGGATGGTGGCGGTTTGATTACGCCGGTGTTGCAAAATGCCGATCGCCTAGATATCTATTCCCTCTCCCGCACTTGGAAGGATTTAGTCGATCGCGCTCGCACCAAACAGTTAAAGCCTGATGAATATAGCACCGGAACTTTCACTCTTTCCAATTTAGGAATGTTTGGAGTAGATAAGTTTGACGCGATTTTGCCCCCAGGTCAAGGCTCGATTTTGGCGATCGGCGCTTCGCGGCCGCAAGTAGTGGCTAATGAAGAAGGTTTGATGGGAGTGAAGCGGCAAATGCAGGTGAATATTACCTGCGATCACCGAGTTATTTACGGCGCTGATGCGGCCTCTTTCTTGCAAGATTTAGCCAAATTGATTGAGACAAATCCTCAGTCTTTGACACTGTAGTATAGGCGGGGGCGGGTTTAGGAGATTGTAGATTCTTGGCAATTATTCTTAGTAAACCCGCCCCTATAACATTTAACATCATACAATACCGATACACCTAGAAAATCGATATTATACCAAATTAGGTATCATCAGAATTATTGCCCTCTCTCTTCTCTTCCTCTGCGTTCTCTGTGTCCTCTGCGGTTAAATCATTCCGAGTAAAAGTTTACTAATCTGCTGATAAAGTTCTAAGACTTCTGTTAAAGTGAGATAGCGTATTATGCGAGCTTTTGGTAAAGTTCAGCATTCTTTTTGAGGACGTATTCCATAGCGAAAGGGTCGGGAGAACTAATTATGAAACGAGCAGATGTACTGGCAATTTTAGCAGCCCACCAGGAAAGATTAAAAGCCTTGGGGGTAAAGTCTTTAGATTTGTTTGGTTCGGTGGCGCGGGATGAAGCGCGATCGGATAGTGATGTAGACTTTTTAGTAGATTTTTCGATGGTCTGATAAAACTCTTTACCTATTGCGATACCACCCCCGCTAAAATTAAGATAAAAGACATCCGCGTTTGGGAATCCAACATGGTACAAACTCCATCTAAATCCTTAACCCTAAACGAGTTTCTCGTGAAACCTGAAACGAAACCTGCTAGCGAGTACATCGAAGGTCAAATTATTCAAAAGCCTATGCCACAAGGAGAACACAGCGCAATTCAAGGTGAAATGGTGACAACTGCTAACGCAACCCTGAAGCCTAATAAGATTGCACGGGCTTTTCCAGAGTTGCGTTGTACCTTTGGAGGTCGATCGATCGTTCCCGATGTTTCTGTGTTTGTATGGGAGAGAATTCCGCGTCAAGAAAATGGTGGTGTAGCAAATCGGTTTGAACTCGCACCGGATTGGATAATTGAAATTTTATCTCCAGATCAAAGTCAAACTAAACTCATCAAAAAGATATTGCATTGCTTGAAACACGGAACAGAAATGGGGTGGTTAATTGACCCCAAAGAACAGACGGTTTTTGTATTTCGATCGCAACACCATCCCGTCGCATTTGACGAACCAGAACAACTGATTTTAGTTCCAGAGTTTGCCAGGGAACTTACCGTTTCTGTCGGTGAATTGTTTGGCTGGTTGTGGGAATAGAAACCCAGGGGTAAAATAAGGGCGATCGCTCTTAATTAACAAATAGCCGAAGCAGGCACAATTTCGCGGAGTGGCATCAGGAATTCTTGCTTTTCGACCGGGGTGATGTAGCCGCCATTTACAGCCATTTCCATGAGTTGTTCGACAAATTTATTTAACTCTGTGATAACTTGAGTTTTATTCAGTTCAAAGTGTTGATTTCTGGATTTTAGGGTAAACTGGTTTGGAGATAAATATCCAAATTCTTTGAAATTACAGCTAATTTTATCGTTGGTTAAGGGCTGTAATTCAAGAGTAAGACAAACACTTTCAACAAATTCTATTTTGATGGGTTTCCCTTGGGATAACTCACTATCCGCCAGATTCCTCGATAATGCGCTGATAAAGTTCTAAAACTTCTGTTAAAGTTAGATAGCGCATTAGGCGAGTTTTTGGTAAAGTTCAGCATTCTTTTTGAGGACGTATTCCATAGCGTTGTGGAAGGATGCTTCTGGTGGTGCGAGTAAGTTTTCAGCACCCGCAAGCAGTAATGCTTCTAGGGAAATGCCGAGGCGATTGGCGGTTTCTTGGAGCTTGTGCAGGCGATCGTCTGGTATTGTGATGGTAATGGTTTGCATTCTGTTTGTGGTTGTGACGATACCCTGAGTGTAGCACGTCAAATGTCTATGGGAGTCCAGAAACCGGGTTTTTTACGAAATACTTGGTTACACACGGTAAATTCGGTAAAAACCCGGTTTCTTTGTCAGAGTGCGTCGAGGACTGTTTAAATCGAGATAAATACTAAAGAGTTACGGAAGTGAGATTAAGGGCGATCGCACTTGACGAAATAAATTGGTTAAGCTAAACTGAAATTTAGTTTAAATTGCTTACAGTAGATGCACATAATCAGCTACCGACGGGTGCGTGAATACAGCGAAACTCATGCTGATTGCGGGGAAGCTTTGGATAACTGGTTTAAAATTGCTAGCAAGGCTAAATGGTCTAACTTAATTGAGGTACAATCTGTTTTTCCTAAAGCCGAAGCTGTTGGAGGGTTTACAGTTTTTAATATCAAAGGTAATAATTATCGATTAATAGTTAGTATTGATTATGAAAGCCAGTTAGTTTATATCAAATATATTCTCACCCATGCTGAGTATGATAAGGAGAAATGGAAAAATGACCCTTACTTTTAATCCAGATAAATACAAAGAGTTATTGTCTCAGTACCAGCCGAAAATAATTAGAAACGAAGCGGATAATGAGAAAGCTCTGGCTATGGTGGAAGAGTTGATGCACCAGCGCGATCGCACTCCTGAAGAAAATGAGTTATATGAATTGCTGATTGCATTGATTGAAAAGTTTGAGCAAGAATACTATGCACCAGCAGCCACAGCAACGCCTCATTCAATATTGCTGTTTTTGATGGAACAAAGAGAGTTACAGCCTGCGGACTTGGTGCTCGTTATGGGATCTGAAAAAAGAGTGTCTGAAGTCGTTAATGGCGATCGGGATATTGGTAAAGAGCTGGCATTGATTCTGGGGAGTTTTTTTCATGTAGAGCCGAGTTTGTTTTGTAATTAATATGATGCCCGATCGGTAGATAGTGATTGCTGTAGGGGCGGGTTCACCAACAATATCTAACAACTACAAACAATATCAATAAACCCGCCCCCACCCAACAGTAAATCGCAATCTACCTCTTTATTGATATAGTTATTCATCAGGGGATCGCTCCTATCTAATGGCGACACGCTTTATCTGATAGGTTTAATTTCGGCTATTGGCCGATCGTCTTGCAAGAGTACCAAGATATTCCCATCTTGGATGAGTTTAAGAAAGCTCGACAGATCCGTCTGAATTTCATCAATATTAATGTCGATCGCAGTTGCGCCGGAAATAACTGACTCAGCATGGGAAGATAAAGGAGGGGATTCATTAGCAACTATTTCGCGCAGCAAATGCGTACATAAATCGCGATTTTTAGAATGCTTAGAATGTAACATCTGGCTATATAAACTTCTGGCTAAATCCTGATTTAGAATTCCATAAAGTAGAATCATTGTCCATTCTTTAGCATTCACAATCATCCGGTCTATGCTATCAATAAACGCCTGCAACTGGTCTTTTAGCTCAAAAGACTCCAGAAAATGAATGAGACCATACATGACTTCATGTTGTTCGCATCTGTCATCGAAAACTAGATAAAGTGTTGGCAAATATTCGCTGTTAGGATGTAGGGCAAGTTCGGCTAAAGTGAAGTCAAAACTCATTACTTCTTCATCAGATCGCATGAATTTATTAGCATTTAATGTTTCTATTAATTGAGTAACGTTCATCTTATGTCTCCCACTTTATCAAAAGTACCCAGCCATGCCACTGAAAAAGGGTTCGCTACTTTAATTAAATCATGGAAGATTACTTTTGGTGAATGGGAGGCGATCGCACTTTTGGACATTAAGGGCGATCGCACTTAATTAACAAATAGCCGAAGCAGGCGCAATTTCGCGGAGTGGCATCAGGAATTCTTGCTTTTCTTCGGGGGTGATATAGCCGCCATTTAGAGCCATTTCCATGAGTTGTTCTACAAATTTCTTTAACTCTGTTATAACTTGAGTTTTATTCAGTTCAAAGTGTAGATTTCTAGATTTTAGGGTAAACTGGTTTGGAGATAAATATCCAAATTTTTTTAAATTACAGCTAATTTTATCGTTGGTTAAGGGCTGCAATTCAAGAGTAAGACAAACACTTTCAACAAATTCTATTTTGATGGGTTTCCCTTGGGATAACTCACTAAGTTTTTTGGGGAGTTCATCTTCTAGGAGCATACAAATATCGGGGTCTAAAAAAACGTTTAGTTTTTCTTCACCGATTTCTATTGATACTAGATGGTCACATTCAAAGCAAAATAGTTTCAGGCCTAATTCAAAATGCGAAAGTTCTCCTAATGAGTCATCTGGTGCGTCAGCATATTTTTCGCAATTAGGTGCTTCTAGTTGGATTGTAAAATTGCTATAGTTATTCATCTTCATCGCTCCTATCTAATGAGGGCAGCGTAGCATCACTGAGAAAAAGCACGACACCACTATACGCGAAACTCTTTCACTAATCCAAGCGCATAGTCTATGGCTGCTTTTACAGCCCTTGAAGCCTTGGGGGAAATCGAATCTTCGAGTAAGCCATCAATGTGCTTTAGAAGTTCACTTTCAAAATCAATCCAGAAAAGAGCTTTATTGTTGTTCAACCATAGTAAAGCTGTTCTATTACCCGTATATTGGAGAGAACGCCAAGACACCCCTGGATTATCATTTCCCTGTTTTTGAGGTGATTTATCATTAATTTCATAACCAATTCTTGTTCTTCCTTGAGCATCCTTATAAGGTCTAATAGTAATATCATCCTGTGGAATGGGAGGAAGATGATCGTATATTTCTTTGGTAACAGCATCAATTCCTGGGCTGAGAGAAATGAACGTTTGCCAAACCGATTTATTCTTTTCCCATCTGACAGTATCTACAACCGCAGGAGTAATTTCTATTAAGCCAACACCAAACTGACGAAGAAGATCACCTGCATCTCCCAACTGACCAACAGGTAGACGGTGAGTTTCATCTAAAAAAACTGCTACTTTTTCTCTACGCTTGCCAGCTTTATTTGTCGGTAAATTTGGTCCGATTTCTAAAATTTGATTCAACAAAGAATCCCAAAAAAGAATGCCTACAGTCTCTGAACTAGGCTTGGCTAGGGGCTGGCTTACAATCACCAGTGAGCGATTGTAGAGTATGTCATTGATTGTTAATTCGACAAGTGGCTGACCATCACGACCTTTATTATGCGGTTCACTGTAATACAGTACATCTTCGTCTTTTTCTATTTCATTAGCCAGCCTGTTTATCCCAGAACGAGTTCCCATATACTCATCTTTCAGCATCCTAAAAAAATTTGATGTTTGCAGTCTATGTTTAATTTTTTTTAATTTTTTTAAATCAGCCTCACCTCTCGAATCAAGTCCCTTTAGTGATTCTAGAGTGTTAATCAGCTTAGTGATTTTTTCTTCTACTTCACTCGGATACCTGAGAAAGTGAACTAAATTTCTGAGAGTACACTTTCTTGGATTGTTTATTATATCCATCTGCATATATTCAATCAGCAGGCTGGCAATTTCAAGGGCGTTGTCAATATACAACTGCATATCGCCACCTACTTGAATTAACCGACGTATCGCTTGTAAAAAACCATCTCTGTCTGATTTATCCCTTAAATACGGCAGAGGATTAAACCAACAGTTACCTCTAGGCCACCGATATACAGGTCTGTTGCTTCTATTATGCAAATACAAAGCTAAATTGGTAAATGCTGCACCTTCAGCATAACCATTTCTACCACTCTTTGCCTCACCGATAATGACTGTTCCAAAATTCTCTAGTGCGCCAGCTATTAGCCTGTAAGTTAGAGTTGTTTTACCACTTCCAATGGCTCCACCAATTAAAATGTGATTCGTAATTAAATCAGCAGGTAGCCATAGGGGAAACCTGTAAAGATCACCAGGTCGATCGGAGGCAAATCCAAGAAAGATTACATCTTGGTCTGAATGGAGGTTCCTGTAGTTAGCTGGGTCTTTTAAAGCATTAGATAAATCCTCATTAACTAGCTTACCCTCAAGGCAGTCAAACGCTTGATCCAAAGGATAGGAGAAAAAAGATACAATTTTGCCATTAGAAAGTTCAATTTCAATGTAATCAATCATGGTTCTGTACTCCCGTATCTTTTAGCTCGTGTCTTCATAAGATCGTGAAGTTTTTCGTTAAAATTCGCTTTAGCGTAAGCCCCACGTCCATCTTTTCCTAAATCACCTTTCAAACCGCCTAATATTGCAAGTTCCTGTTGGATATAACGCAACATATCACGGTTTGCTTTCTCATCGCCTACCAAGGCATCTGCAAGTGCTTTTAGAACTGTCTCTTCACTTCTAATCATTGCCAAAGTTATTTGATGTGCCTGCGCGTACATTCCCTCACCTGTGATTTGATATTTAGATGCCATATACTCAAGCTCAGTTTCATTTATGAGCTTTTGGCGCATTTGTGCATCATTAGTTTGAGCATAAGCTACACTTGCTTCAAGGGCTTGTAAGTTCTCTTGGCTTTCTAGTTCAAGCCTTCTGTACTCTTCTTTATCTGTTATTTTGATGCGATCTAGAAGTCTGTTAACTTTAGATTCATTTTCGGTGTTTCTGAGTTTGTTATATAGGCCACAAATGTTTGCAATGAACTGACGCTCCTCTGCTTCTTGAGCCACTATAGCATTGCTGAAATCGTCATATAATTTGACGCAGCGAGTATCCCGAATTATTTTTTCATACCAAATGACTCTTATTGCTAAAAGTCCCATAAATACACTTCCAGTAACAAACCACCATTGTAAGTTTGATACTTTTAATGATAATGAAATCAAAATTACGAATCCAAACAGCACCGAGACGGCGTAAAGTACATTAGACAGCAGTAGAGCTACTTCATCAGGATCTAAAGTCTTCACTAATTGAGAAGTAACGTTATTGGATTGCAAGAGTTTTTTTATATTCCAAACTAGCAAGAAAGGGCCTGGCAAAAAAATCCGATATAGCCAATAGCTGTCTTCATACCTTCGACGAGCATTTTTTACCTTCTCAAGAACAATCACAACCTGATCCATTTTTTCTTCACGATAAATTTGCTCAATCATTTTCTTCAAGCCAGAAGGAGTAGACCCCTGAATCATCTGTTCACCGTTTGGCTTGAAGGGTTGATTTATAGAGCCTTGTTCTATCGGTTGGTTCGAGACATTAGGATTTACAGACCCCATTTGATTAATAGACTGATTAGCTTTTGGTGGTATTGCTTGATTTTCGTCAGCGTTCCGCATATTGATCACCGTATATTGCAACTCGATTCTTAACCCAATTTCATTTCACTATGGCTTTCTGATTCTGATTGAGTTTCATATTCGCTGAATTCACTTTCCGATTTTTCTTCAGAAGATTCAAGGGTTAATGTCCCAGCTTCCAAGCGACTCTCAATATCCTTCATATATTCACTAACGTACTCACCCTCTGATTCTGCTTCTGATTCGCTGGACTCAGATTCAGTTTCAGATTCCCTGAGTGGACTTTCAGATTTTTCTTCGGGAGATTTAAGCGTTAATGTCCCAGCTTCCAATCGACTCTCAATATCTTTCATGTACTCACTAACGTATTCATCCTCTTCGCTTTCCTGTTCAGGATCGGGAGAACCTGAACTATTTGCCATATTGCGTTCTTTAAAACTTATTTCCCTCTCTTTCTCTCGTTTTTCTTTATCTTCTCCAGCCTGTAACTCTGCTACCTGATCTAGTTGTTCAGTGAAATTGGAAAGTCGAGCAATCCCTGGTAAAGACTCATAGTTTTGTGCTTCTAAGTCGTTCTCTGATTCTTGGTCGAGCGGACAAGATTTAGGCTGTTGTTTTTGGACGGCTGAATAGTCAGTATAGTTGGGACGGTTCTGTATATTAGGCTGTGGTGTAGGAGCCGCAATATTCACCGCTAAAAGCGGGGCTAATGAAAGAGCCGCAGTTAGTTCATTAAATCTTTTTTCGCCTTCATTATTTTCAGATGTCATAGTTTACCTCTGTATTCTCTATTGTTTACTAATTGGTTGAATTTTGTAAACCTTCCTCGCCAGAAGTAGATTTCTCCTGAACGGGAATGCTTGGAGTATTTAGCTTTCCATTATTGGTAACTTCTAGATTGGGACTAGGTTCATCAATATCGCTGTATTTTTTACCGGCTCTAGCCCAAATCGAGAGATTCTCAATTCCCTGGTGAAACTTCTCAATTAATTTATTGGGTCTGAGAAGTTGCTCAAGCGCTTGATTTTTTTCTTTTAGGTATGCTATCTCTTTCTGGCAGTTAGCTAACAATATTTTATTCATGTCTCTCCGAGCAATAGCTTTCCCCAGGGCTATTTTTTTATTAGAGTTAACTCGATAAGTTCTACCTTTAGCAATGGCAAACATGATATTTATCAAAGCAAAGATACTTACACCAAAAAGAATTTCAAATTTCTGCTCACCCGTCAGGGCTGCTAGTGGTTCGGGAACACCTGTATTTAAGTTGATATTGTTGCTTCTTGCTAAATCAATTAGTGGCGGTACGGTAGCATACCCAATTAAAGCTTCCAACAGCCAAATTATAAAAAACAAGAATGTATCGCCATCAATTCTTAAATCAGTCCCTACTACAATTTTGATCAAGCTTGTCAAAATAGGAATAGGAAATATAAGTTTAGTCAACTTGGTAATCAGCGGAAAACAAGCTCTATAAAACTTGTCCCACCTAGTCAGGCCTGTATTTTCTTCCTCTATTGATTCTGGTAACTCATTATTTTCTTGAGTCTGCGGTTTATTTTGATCCTGAGAAACTATCCAGTTAGTTACTGTGGCTGAGGTCAACCAAACAAGTGAGATTCCACATAAAATACTAGCTATAACACCCGGAGTATATGGGAGGTTATTCAAGTCAGAAATAGTGAAAATGCTGAATAAAGAAAGAACGGGTACTACACTGAGTCCTATTTTCAGTATCCAATCAAAGAAAGTGTTAAAAAATGACCAAGGTGGAATAGACCAAAAGCCGATGCTAAATCTCCCAAATCTCACGCCTGGGAAAATGATTGGGGTGTCTCGCTCCCAAAAACGAAGTGCTGCTGTTGTAGCTGCTACTTCAATTTCTGCATCTTTTAACAACTTATCTAATTTTTGCAAATCCTCCTCTCTAGTCTTCAGTTTTTTTTGTAATAGCAGTTGTTCTTTACACTTGGGGAGCAACTTTGACAATAATATAAAATAGAGTTCTGGATCGTTTCTCCTCAACCACTTACGGATATCTTCAGGAAATTGGCTTTGAAGATTTTTCTCTATTTCTGTTTCATCGTAGTTATTCATGATCTATTAAATGTAAATTCAGCTAGTTTAACTTTAAGACATCACTGTGAATCTTTTTGAGGTATGTAAGCGTTTGTGGAACACTTGTGGCTGGAGACTCAGCCCTTCTATTACCATCTTGATTTAACTGTTGAAAAGCGGTAGCAACTTGATTGGCAGCCCCGTCATTGACACCAAATAAAATGATTTTTTCTACTTTGCCTGATTGAGCTAATTTATCCATCCCATCTTTAATCTTTGGAAATACTTTATCTACATCAGTGAGGTTCCAAGGAGCTTGAATCAAGACAATCATTTTTTCTGGGTATTTAGATGTAGCATCATTTAAGTAAGGTGCAAGATTGACTAGGGATGCTGCACTAGCCTTACAGGTTATTTGCCCAGTCGATATCTGAGCTAAGACTTTCTCTGCTTCCCCAGTTACAGCTTGCATTGATACTGCTTTGTCATCTGGTAATTCAATACCAGGAGTGGGAAATTCAGGTGTGTCCTTTTCACAAAACTTGGCGATTGTGTAGCGGTTCCCTGGAACAATAATTTGCGCTTTTGGATCAACCTTGCCTTTAGCTTGGGTCAAAAATGCTGTGGCTTGTGTGACTTGCTCTTGATTAATGGGTGACAGAACGATGTAAAAATGATACTTGGTTGTTGGTGGGGGAGGTTCTGGTTTTGGACAGCCTGTCAGCGCCAGACAAATGCTAGATAAAATTAAGCCTTGAAAAAAGACTTTCTTCTTAAATTTACTGAGTATTTCTGCTTGATTTTTAACTATCATCCTGTAATCCTTACTTTTTCCCTACTGTTTTTGTGGTCTAAAGTCGCGTATCACTCAGCGAAAGTCCTGCATAGCAAAGCTTTCACCATCGCACTCACAAAGAACTCAGTCCGCAGAAGCCGCATTGCAGCCTCTCACTTATATATCGGGGCCACACCCACAAAATTATGCAGAACCCAGAAAATAAATTAAAAAAATTACCACCAGTACCCGAAACTAGAGTCAAACCCAGAAAATTACCAAAATTCAGCCCTAATCCCTGTCGTAACACTAACTGTAGTCAGTAATTACTCAAAAGCCCTACCACAAAGATTTTAACTTGTGAATTGCACCACTTAAACTTGAACTTTCAAGTATAATAAGCTAGCTGAGTCTGATAATAATCTGACATACATCAGGAATTATGTTAGACTTCCATCAGGAACTTCACACACACCTATTTATGGCATCCACAAACGATCGCTTCGTCGAAGCAGAAAGCCGCTGGGATCTAAAAACTCTGTACGCAGACTTGGCCGCCGTTAAGGGAAAACCTCTCACCCCCGTTGAAAAGCTGCATCTGCGGGGGTTGCTTTGTGGCAACAGTCCCGCTGAAATCGCCGAAAAGCTACAAAAGAATCCCAAAGGTGTGGAAACTGACCTGTGTGCCTCTATTTATAAATACGTTAAAGGCTTTGTGGGTAAAGGGATTGAAAAGATCGAAAATTGGAGAAATATTGCTGAATGGCTTGAGGATGCTGGATATAAAACTAAGCCACCTGCTAAATTACCTATTCAAGACGCTTTACCTAAAAATAGCGCCGTTAATATAAGTAATATAAGTATTGATAACAATCAAATAACAATTGATGTCTTATTACAAATAATTATACCGCTACCTTCAGAATTGTCAATACAAAATCTAGACATCAACGATAACAACGCTAACTAAAATTTAGCCACTATTCAACTGATTGGTAGTCGGTAGCGTTCATAAAGAAACCGGGTTTTTGTGAGATACTTTGTTACAGTGCGAAGATTCGGGAAAAAACCCGGTTTCTTTGGTTGTGCGAGTGTCCTGAAACCTCGGTTAGCTTCATAGTCCAACCGGGGTTGAAACCCCTGTCTCATAGCGAAAGTCCTCTAAAGAGGACTAAAGAGTTTTTGATTTTTATCTCAGCTTTTCAGTCGGTTTCAACCGACTTTCGCTATTAGCCAGGGGTTTCAACCCCGGTTGGGTCTGTGCGACACCACCGACAGACATCGATGAGTAAATCTCATTTTCTGGGACAGATAGTACGAGAAATCCCTCTCTATTATTCTCCCATTTCAAATTATTTTTAATCTGACCAATGCACTCACTAACATTTTGTTCGTATAGACTATCTATGCGATCGCAGTGCCATTCAAATACCACAACCCATTGAGGTTGTTCAGTCAGAATCAACTTGAGAAAATCATCAAAACTTTTGCCTTCCCAATCTATCTGCTCACCATTCACCTCGGATTCTAACAAGTCCAATCCTTTCCCTTGCACCGAAAAATTCACCCATTGCAGATTTCCGTAAACGGGGGGTAAACGCTTGATTATATGGGCTGGAATTTCCCGCTCTACTAATTTTATATATTTGCCCCAAACGTAATACTTTTCACCTTGGGGATATTCTATGCCACCCCAAGTAAAAGTTTCCTGATGAACTTCTAAATAATCAAGAGTTTGTCTTGTCGAAAGTAATATTTCAAAACAAGCATCCATAATTTCTCCTTTAGTTAATCAACTTCTCTGCGATACCACCAAAATTGTTGCGCCCCACATTCCCATCTTTTCTGTTCCCAATTGTAGCGGAATTCGTGGATATGCGGGTTGGAATGGTCTGAGGGTCGATTATGATCCGTCCAATCTACTCTACCCCAAGGCACATCGCAGCCATTAGCTTTCGGCCAAGTTGATAAGGGAAAGGTTGCTGACTGGCGGTAACAAATATTATCACTTCCATCTCTTTTTCCAAGTGTTGTATGGGGTCGTCCTTCTGCTTCGGGATCTGGTAAGGGGATATCCTCTCCCTGTATTGTTTGCTGTGTAAGAGAGAATTCTGGTATATAATACTCGCGGTTGGTTGACAGAATATTCTCCTTTTAACTAAACGAGTAATTAATTCTAGCTTAAAATAATAGGAGGAGATTTACGGACTCCATCAGTCATAGATTAGAATAGAGACAAACGTGCAATCCCCCCGATGCAATAAAACAATAGCCAGCCGATCTTTACCTATGAGCATCACCCTCACCTCCGAACAAGAACAACTCATACTCGCCCAACTCGCTAGCGGGCGCTATACCAACGTTACCGAAATCATTGCTGACGCGCTACGGCTGCTGGAAAAACGCGATCGATACAATCGCTGGGTAGAAGAAGTTTGCGCCAAAATCGACATCGCCGCCACACAACTCGATCGCGGTGAAGGAGTGGATGGTGAAACGGCGATCGCTCAAATCCGAGCCAAATTCCACCAAGCGCGATCGGTATAATCGCCCATGAGCCAATATATCATCTCACCTGAAGCGATGCGACCTTCTGGATTTAGAAAGTTTTTTTGAAGAGAATGGAGAATAGGTTAGGAAATTTGCAATTCTAATGGATTTGCTCGATATCCTCCTAGATGTACGATAGCTTATCTACTTCCTTATCGCTCTAACCCAAAATAAAATCAACGCTTACTTCAAACTCAGGAAAAGCTAGCGGCGCAACCATTTCTCCCCGCTCAAACTTTTGCATTGAAGTATAGCCATTAGCCGTCGGATAACGGTAAACTTCTAAACAATTCACATCCAGATCCCACAACCATACTTCCTGAATACCAGAACGAGCATAGTTAGGAACTTTCACATCGCGATCGAAACCAACAGTGCTATCAGAAACCTCCACTAACAACAAAACTTCCGATGGTACTGGATGTGCAGTAGCGTAGTAGTCAGCGCGAGGTTGCAGCAATACAACATCCGGTTGAGGTTCAGTTTTTTCTGTTAACTGGATCGGGTCTTGAGCGCCTATAATCGCACGTCTTCTCTCCAAATCGGAGAACACAGCGATCAGACGCTTAACCGAACTTGCATGACGAGTACCAATTGCAGCCATCTGAACAATTTCTCCTTCTATCAATTCCACTCGGTCATCTTCACCCAAAATGCCAGCCTCACCCATTAGGTGATATTCTTGCACTGTAAATAGCCGTCTTTGCATCTGAACAGACATAACTATTCTCCTTATTCGGCAGTTGTATAAACTTTATCATTGTTGCCAGTAAGATTCTACCTACTGGCCGATCGTCCTAACTCAATCACCATCAACTAATTACTCGATCGCACCGTCAACACTTGCGGCGGCGTCGCATCCGGCGGATACAAGAAATCCACCTGCACCAAACGCCTTTCCCCAGGCTTCATATTCAAATTCACCAAAGGTTCCCCCTGCTGTCCCCGGCGCTGCACGATGTGAATGTAGCGCGTCAAAGTCTTACCTCGATCGTCACTAAACATTACCCGCACCGTACCTCGGAAAAATATCCGATTTTCAGGAGGGTCGTAAAACATCAATCCCCCCGATTCTGTATTAGCCTTAATCGGTGTTTGCATCTTAATACTCACAGATTGAGACTCGCGAGATTTGTTATAAAGCGGAAAACTTAAGTTATATTGAATGCCATAATTACCGTGGGCAAAATAAGCCGTATCGGGATAACGAGCTAACATTTTAGCACTTTGAATTTGACCAGTGCCAAAAGTACCCGTATCCGTAGTGCTCAAGGCATAGGAAAATTCCTCCCCTGGTTTGGGAATAGTTAAATAATCCGTGTTTGAACTATCAGTAATTTTAGCTTCCCACTGGGAACCAGACGCTACTCCCGCAACCCGACCATAAATTTTTTGCTCAGGATTTAAGCCGATCGCCGTTGGTGCTAAATCCCTCGGCCCTGCTAAACCCTTGGTATTTAAAATATTTTCCCACTGTTCTAACGTCGGATATTGTTCGACTCCGGCGGGAGTTTTGGGAGCAAACATCGCCAAACTAGCAACATAAACCGAATTGCTGCTCGATACTCGCATTAAAGTCGATCGACCATTAGAAGCAGGCGTGACATTCCCCACAGGTATGGGCAAATTCATCAGCATTCGGCTCTGCTTGGCTGGAATTTCGATCGCAGCCGGCAAAATCCCTTGTCTGTACCCCCGCAGCACATCACTGGTGATGCGGCTCCCAGGCCCAGCAAACACAGTGCCGAATCGATTGTCTAAATAGGAAGGCAAATCGACAAACAGAGCATCGGGCCGAGTTAAATAAGTCGCTCCTTGCAATACATTCAAAGTGACAGGCTCGTCATTGGGATTGTAGACAATTATTCCTTGAAATAAAGTGCGAGTTTGTTCGCGATTTTTTGCCTTGGCTATGTGGTGAGCAAAGATGTCAAATCTGCCTTTGAAGGGAAAGTTTAAGTGCGCCGAAGGTACTTGTTTTGCTTCTTGGGGAAATGTCGAGAGCAAGATGCCTTCGGTTTGCACGACTTCCGGGCTGTTGCTATTGAAAACCGGGATGTTGTCAAGTTGTCCCGGCAAAATCCGCACTTGCTGGCGCTGCATCAGGGTTTTCAGTGGACTGCTGCTGGGCTGTGGCGGTAAATCTAGTTCGTTTTCCGGTAGGGGTAGTTCTGGCTGGATAATCAGTTGCTGTTGGGTAGGAGGTGCGGCGATTGTTTGAGCGATGGGGAAAATTGGCAAAAACATTACTGTAAGCGCGTTTAACTGAACTTGTGTTAATATTTGGCGATCGGGCGATCGACACAAAACTTTACCACAAGTTGGTGATGTGTTCAGATGATTTTGGGATTATATGTTTTCAGGGCATCGGGCATTGGGCATTGGTCATCGGGCATTGGGCATTGGGCATTGGTGTCAACAATCGCCTGAAATCCTTTGTATCTTTTGTTTATAGACGACTGCAAGATCCCCCTCGCATCCCCACCCCCCCCCTAGGGCGTGTTTTCAAACCCAAAGATCCCCCCAGCCCCCCTTAAAAAGGGGGGGAAAGAGTCTTTAAGTCCCCCTTTTTAAGGGGGATGCGAGGGGGATCTAAATCTTAAGGAGTAGTTTGAAAACACGCCCTAGCCCCCCCCTACCCCCCCCTAGGGGGGAAGGGGGACTTTGAGAAGATTCCGGTTCCCCCCTTCTTAAGGGGGGCTAGGGGGGATCTGGCCTTAATAGTCAAACAGCCATCTGTGACTAGGTTTGAGCTTAAGTTGACACCAATGGGTATTGGGCAACCCCCCCCTACCCCCCCCCAAGGGGGGAATCGAGCAGGGAATACAGAGAAATAACTAATAACCAATAACCAATAACTAATAAGCAATGACCATAATTTTAACCAACGACGACGGCATAGATGCTCCAGGCATTCAGGCTCTTTTGCAGGCGGTAAACGGCAAGACGATAATGGTGGCTCCTCAAGGGCAATTGTCTGGCTGTGGACACCAGGTGACTGCTCACAGTCCGATTCATGTCGATCGCCGATCGTCCGTCGAGTATGCTGTAGGAGGAACACCCGCAGACTGCGTTCGCATTGCCCTCAATCACCTTTGTCCAAAACCCGATTTGGTACTTTCCGGTATTAATGCCGGCGGTAATTTGGGTGTTGATGTCTACCTTTCTGGTACCGTTGCCGCCGTGCGGGAAGCGGCGATGCACGGGATTCCTGGTGTGGCGATTTCCCACTGGATTAAAAGACCTTGGGAGATAGACTGGGAAGTGGCGACTCGTTGGACATCGCAGGTGTTGGCAGATTTGCTCAATCGGGAACCCAAATCTGGTTGTTTCTGGAATGTGAATTTGCCACATTTAGCACCCGGAAGTGCGGAACCGGAAATTGTGTTTTGTCGCCCTTCTACTGAGCCTTTGCCGCTGGTATATCGCCAGGAGGGAGAATACTTTAATTATGTGGGTGAATACAGCAAGCGCGATCGGGCACCGGGTACTGATGTGGATGTCTGTTTTGGTGGCAATATTGCAGTCACACAGATTTCCCTATGAGCGATGTGGACTACCATCTCACTAAATTTTAGGTAGTTCGCCCACAAGATTGTTACCAAATTATTAATAAAAAATTACAAAAAACAACATATATTGAGAAATATCAAGTTAATTTTCACAATTGTGCCAAGTGCGATCGCCATAACTCGATTAGGTATAAAATTTAGATATAAAATTTTTAGCAATAGTTCATATTTCGAGATGAGACTTCTATGGAAGTAACCGAGCTGCTCAAAGACTATGAAAATGGCAAAAGAGACTTTGCAGGAGCCAACCTCAGTGGAGCCAACCTCAGTGGAGCCATCTTAGTTGGAGTAAACCTTTCAAAGGCTAATCTTGTCGGGGCGAACCTGAGCAGGGCTGTTCTCACCAAAGCACAACTCAGCGGTGCTAACCTTCACAGGGCAAATCTCAGTTTTGCCAAAATGGGCGAAGTCCGACTAGCGGACTCCGATTTGACCAAAGCCAATCTCAGCGGAGCTTTCCTAGTCAAAGCAAAACTGCCCAGAGCGCGACTCAGTGGCGTTCTACTCATCGGTAGCAACCTGCGGAGTGCCATCCTCTGGAACGCCAATTTGTGTAATGGTGACTTGCAATTCATCAACCTGCGGGGCGCGAATCTGACCGGCTCAAACCTTAACTGGGCAAACTTAGGGGGGGCAAAACTCAGCGGTGCGATGCTCTTTGGAGCCCAACTCACGGGCATCTGTCTGAAAAAAGCATACATCAACGGCATCGATTTGAGTGGAACCGATCTCAATGGTGTCAATCTCAGCGAAGCAAAACTCAACGGTGTCAACTTGGAAGGCTCAAATTTGGAAGCAGCCAATCTCACGGGAGCTCAGTTGCGGAATGTCAAGTTGACGGGAGCAAATTTAACCAGGGCGAATTTGGCGGGAGTTTCTTTGGTGCAAGCCAATCTCGATTGGGCCAGGCTGTGCTACGCGGACTTGAGCGAAGCTGACTTGAGGGGAGCTACCTTAATCGGAGCGAACTTTGAGGGTACTCAGTTAGCGGGAGCCACAGTGTCGGAATCTGCCAGTGGCTATTTCTGTTTAACTGCTGCGGGTGCTGTCGCAACTTGGGAAACGCAAACAATCACGATTGCTGCTACTGGTTGAGCTTTAAATTTAAACTAGAGCGGAATCTCGATCGCAAATGCCGCTCTCTCTTGCGATCGCCGCCTAGGTCCGATCGAACATAAATTGATACTGGATATCCTGGAAACGTGGCGCGATCTCTGTTACTAATGGCAACAATGAAAATTGAACAACCTTAAGCGCAATTTCGACAGTGGCAGCTATCTCTACTTGCGGCCTTCTGTACTACCATAATTTTTGTTGTCATTTTTCGGCTTAGCAACACCATCAGGCTGTTTCTTTGGCTTTTTGACTTCTTTGTTACTTTTTCTTTCTTTTGACATAATGATTCCTCAACTTTGATTAATTATAACATATAGCAATCCTCGCATCATTTGTGAATTTCTTACTCCCTCCCCTTGATAAGGGGAGGGTTGGGGTGGGGTAAAAAACTTTACGACTCCTGCAAGGACTGCTATAGATTGAAACCTGTGCCTAAATCCAAGTATATCTGGTGGCTCTACCCTCAATTTTTATATCCTATCCGGTCAATTAATCTCAACCACACAGCAATAAACAAGTGCCAGAATTAGGAATTTAACAGCGGAATTTCGATCGCAAATTCCGCCCCCTCTCCCGGTGCAGAAATACAGCTTAACTTACCCCCGTGTTTTTCCACCACAATCCCATAGCTAATTGACAATCCCAAGCCCGTACCCTTTCCCACGGGCTTCGTTGTAAAAAATGGGTCAAATATTTTATCCATCGCCGATTGTTCCATACCCATACCATTGTCAGCAATCCTGACTACCAAATTCTGAGCATCATTGACTAAAGTCCGAATCACAATGGTAGGTTCTTGATTCCAGTCAGCACAATTTTCCTCTGCATCTCGCAAAGCATCTATGCTATTACTAATAATATTCATAAATACCTGATTAATTGACGAAGCGTAGCAATTGACTAAGGGTAATTCAGCATATTGTTTAATCACTTGAATCTCTAGAAATTCATCATTAGCTTTCAGTCGATGCTGCAAAATTAACAGAGTGCTATCAATTCCAGCATGAATATCTACAGGTTTGATTTCCGCTTCCTCGTGACGGGAAAAAATTCGGAGAGACTTAACTATTTTGCGAATTCTTTCGCTTCCCATTTCCATCGAATTCAATATTTTTGGTAAATCTTTGGCTATAAAATCTAAGTCAATATCTTCCATTTTAGCTTTAATTTCTGCTAGGGAATTCGGATATAATCTTTGGTATAAATCAATTAATTCCATTAAACCTCCAACATATTGCTTGGCATATTTAAGATTGCCGTGAATAAAGTTGACTGGATTGTTGATTTCGTGAGCTACGCCGGCAACTAACAGTCCCAAACTAGACATTTTTTCCGTTTGAATCAGTTGGGATTGAGTCGAGTAAAGTTTTTGTAGTGTTGCTTCTAACTGACTTGCTTTTTCTTGGGCTAATTGGCGACGATTTATTTCTGCTTCTTTCAGCGCAGATTCTGAAGCTACTAACCTAATCAAATTTTCTTCAATGGCAGTTGCCATGTGATTTAATTCACGAGTCAGGATACCAATTTCATCGCTGCGGTTATTTAACTTCAGTCGCACTCCCTGCTTTCCTTGTCCTACTTGTTGAGCAAATTCCGTGAGACGGTGCAGAGGATAAGAAAATGTCTTTGCTGCTATCAACCCAACACCAACAGCTAATATTAAAATACTAATGCCCACGGTGTAACCTGTTAAAGCCAGTTTCATCAACACTTCTTTTACCTGAACTTCTGAATCGCCAACATAGTATATACCAATTGGTTTTGTCTGGATATTTAGCTGATGTTCGTAGTTATAAATAGGAGCATAAGCAGTCATATAGTTTTGACCGACGATGTTAGTATTCCCCAGAAATATTTCCCCTCTATCCAGCACAGCTTCAGCAACTTCTCTCGAAACTCTTGTTCCAATTGCTCTCGTCTTACCATCAGGATAGGGAACATTGGTACTCACTCGCCAATCTTGAGCAAATATAGTCACTGTGGTTGCACCGGAAATTTGCCTTACAGTGTCAACAATCTGATAATTACGGTTTAGCAACGTACCAACAATGGTACTACCAATAACTTTATTTTCTCGTTTAATGGGATAAACAACAATTATTACTAATCCAATTTTTCCCGCATTAATATTGTAAGTTCCCGGAGACAAAGGTTGTTTATTGATGGGCAATCCCTGGGTTTTTTGAAATCTTTCACCAATATTTGCCTGACGTTCTATACCCATCTGTTGCAACAATTCGGAATTGAATAATTCTAAGCCAGATAAAATTTTTCCTTCTTTAATAGCATAATTAACTATGGGCAAAGTACCCATGTCTATTTTTCTAGCCAAGGGGACTACATCATACACTAAAGATGCTGGTACTTGTCCCTGGGAAGGTAATTCTGGATAGCGAGTGAAGTCATCTTTTAGTATTTGAATATTTTGAGCAATAGTTTTTCCCTGAGCATCAGTCAGGATAGAAAAACTAGGTTGAAAAGAAAATTTTATCGAATGATTAATACTTTTTTGTAGAACCTTTAATTGCTGGTCTACGGTTACAGGATCGTTGATATCGATATTAGTATTTTCTACAGCTTCTGCTAAACTGATAGCAATATCTGCCTGAAATTTTTCAACTTGTTTGACTTGCCACTCTAGGATTCCTAAACTTTTTTGTAGAGTCTGTTGCATCCTTTGCAGTAAATAATTCTCAGCTAAATGAAGAATGTTGTGAATTACTAAAATAGTTGGTAAAACCACACAACTCACGATCAACATAGATAACTTAGTACGAAAACTATAGTTTGACCAAAACTTTGCTATTAACATCTCCTTAACTCCAATTGTTTTAACATCCTACTGAGATTGGTGATAATTTTCTTTAAATAAGTGCTATTAAGAGAAGGGAATGGGTGGGTGCAAGAGTTAGGAATTTAACAGCGGAATTTCGATCGCAAATTCTGCCCCCTCTCCCGGTGCAGAAATACAGCTTAACTTACCCCCGTGTTTTTCCACCACAATCCCATAGCTAATTGACAATCCCAAACCCGTACCCTTTCCCACGGGCTTCGTTGTAAAAAATGGGTCAAATATTTTATCCATCGCCGATTGTTCCATACCCATACCATTGTCAGCAATCCTGACTACCAAATTCTGAGTATCATTGACTAAAGTCTGAATCACAATGGTAGGTTCTTGATTCCAGTCGGCACAATTTTCCTCTGCATCTCGCAAAGCATCTATGCTATTACTGATAATATTCATAAATACCTGATTAATTGACGATGCGTAGCAATTGATTAAGGGTAATTCACCATATTGTTTAATCACTTGAATCTCGGCATTTCTACCATAAGCTTTCAGCCGATGCTGTAAAATCAACAAAGTGCTATCAATGCCAGAATGAATATCTACAGGTTTCTTTTTCGCTTCATCATGGCGGGAAAAATTTTTGAGAGAATCCACAATTTTGCAGATGCGTTCCGTGCCAATTTTGATAGAATTTAGTAATTTGGGAAGGTCAGTTTCTAAAAAAACGATATCGATTATATCCGCTTCTGTGGCGATTTCTGATGGGGGTTGCGGATAGTATTTTTGATAAAGTTGTAATAATTTTAGCAGACTTTCTACGTATTCTTGCAGATATCTCAAATTACCATGAATAAAAGTGACCGGATTATTTATCTCATGGGCTATTCCGGCGACTAACATACCTAAACTTGACATTTTTTCTGCTTGAATTAGCTGTGATTGTGTTTCCTTAATGTTACTCAAAGCCTGTTTTAAATGTTGTGATTGATTTTGGGATAAAGATGTCAGTTCTTTCTGCACTTCTAGTGATGCTTGAATCTGAATTTTCTGCTGAGTTAATTCTTCCGTCAAGCTTTGAACTTCCCGAATAGCCGTTTGGCTAGTTTGTTGCAAAAACAAAAAATCGGGAGTCAGATCGTGAATTGCAAAGTCTTTCAACTTGACAGCTAATTTGGATAGCAGGCTTGAGTCTGGATTCCACACCGAGCAAATAAACAGGATCACCTGTTCCTCTTTCAGATCGACCATTTGCCCTTTTAATTTTAGAGAGTTATGCTTCGATTCTAAAATAAATAATGATTTGATTTTTTTCTGAATCTTTAAAATGTCAAAGGCGATCGCTGGCTGATGAATTTGAAAATGCCCATCTATTGGTTCACCTAATAATGTGATTTGATGAGTCCGTTGTAATACCTCCCCAACCTGGACAATTTCCAGATTGTGATTAAATCCTATATGAAATGGAAATATTTCACAAAAAATCTGGGGATTCAGTGTATACAGTGGCTTATTCATGAATATTTTGCAGTCTATTCGGCTCTGTATTCAATCCGAAATGTGTCACGTTCGCATCCTGCTTCACGGGATTCAGTTTGGGTGATATCAACTGCTGTGTGGAAGCGATCGCCCAAACCCTTGACTAACCCGACTACCATGGGTGCCAGACCTTCCCGTGTAGACTGATAATGCAGGTCTATCACATTTTCGGCCACTTCTGTACATTCAAAAGATGGTGGTTGCAACTTAGGGAATTGCACCCCAATCCGAGTATGTAAATCATCGAGATTTTCGAGAAATTCCGGTAATGTATCTCCGGCCATATCTAGTATTTCTTGATAACCCGCAGTAGCCGTAAATTTAACCCAGTATTCACCAAAGGCTTGCATAATTTCTGCACTAGATAAGCCAAGCTCTTGACTAGCAGATTTAACTAGACGATGAGTCAAATCATCGGGATAAGCTTCTAAAATCAGAAATTGCTGCTCTATAACTTCCGCTTTCTGTTTGATTTTTTCCCAAGTAGCTTCATCAAACAGATCGCATACCATGTCTTGAATCGCACGATTCACTAAACCATACATTTTAACTGCCTCCACTTATACTGATAATTTAGTGTTCATAATCGATCGCAATCGAGCAATTATTTATTGAAACTAAAATTTTGACCGGAAAAATTAAATGTATCATACCACAATTTTTGATGAGGTGGTTACTCATAATTTTTAGTGCTGGTGTAAGTGTTTATTCGTAAGTGTATTTTCTCAGATGTTAATGTATTTTTTGGGTGACACTTACTTAAGTAAACATCGAAGAACTTGATGTCAAAAAACCAGCCAGAGCTTTGGCTCTGACTAGCACCGAAATCGACGTCAATTATTTGCGTAGGGCGCTAGAATCTATGGGTGTAAGCGCTTCCTAGCCTAATTGTTCAAGCAAAAATTAAATCACTGCCATCTTTTCATCTGAGTTAATGGGTTCAAATTCAGTCGCTAGAAACTCAGCCACTTGTGCTTCAATTTCATCGCGGACAATCTGGCGATACTCGAAGAAATGCTCGATTTGGGCGCAAACGGAGAGATAGCTGCTGACACCACCGGGGTTATGGTAGTACATACTGAACAAATGGCTCCAAAATTGCCAGCGTGTGCTGCGCAGTACGCCTTGTCGCCAGCAAATTGTCAGTAGCGCCCGGATTGTGACCCAGTTAACTTTTTTGCTACTACCTTTGCCTTTTTTGGGATAGGTTGCTTCTCCCAAGAGGCGATAATGACGGTATGTGCGATCGAGAAAACGCTTTGGCTCATATAATTCCCAGAATGCTTCAATATACTCCTGAGCAATGTCTTCGAGGGGTCTTGTCGGCACAAAGTTCATTAAAGTTGTCTGATTGATGTTAGCAGATTCCTTGCGTAGTCGTCCTTCTTTCGCTAACCGATGCCAGAGTGCTGTATCAGGAAGGGCTTGCAGCATACTAAACAGAGCTGTGGGAATTGATGTTTGCTCTACAAACTGGACAATTCGTGCACCAGCTCCTGGTTTTTCTCCATCAAATCCGATGATGAATCCTGCCATTACTCGTATACCTGTGCGAGTGATTCTCTCCACGGCTTCGCTGAGAGAACTCCGAGTGTTTTGGTACTTTTGAGTCAGGGCTAGGCTTTCTTCATCTGGTGTTTCAATGCCTAAAAAGACTGAACCAAAGTTACAGGCGACCATGGCATCCATTAATTCTTGGTCGTTGGCTAAATCTACGGAAGCTTCTGTGGCAAAGGAAAATGGATATTGATGTTCTACCATCCAGGGTAGAAGTTCTTTTAGGAATAGTTTGACGTTGCGTTTGTTGCCGATGAAGTTGTCATCAACCATGAAAATACTACGCCGCCAACCGAGTTCATATAGGCGATCGAGTTCGGCGATAATCTGGTCGGGGTTTTTGGTTCGTGGTTTGCGACCATAGAGGACGATAATGTCACAAAATTCGCACTGGAAGGGGCAACCTCGTGAGAATTGGACTGACATTTCGGCGTAGGCTTCAAATTCTAGTAAGTCGAATCGGGGAATGGGTGTGCCGGTGACATCGGGTCTTTCGCCACCAGACCGGAAGATGCCTGAAGCGACTCCGTTGCCGATCGCCTCCACAAATAATGGTAGGGTAATTTCACCTTCATCTAAAATTAGATAATCTGCACCAGCCGTTTTTGCTTCGTCGGGTAATGCTGTGGGATAGGGGCCACCTACAGCAACTTGCTTATTTCTCCGCTTGGCTTCCTGAATTTGGATGAGTAAATCTTCTTTTTGGACAATCATTGCGGACAGAATCACTAAGTCTGTCCAGGCCCATTCGGCTTCGGTAATTTGACGCACATTGCGATCGACTAACTTGAATTGCCAATCTTGTGGCAGAATGGCAGCTACTGTGACCAAACCTAGAGGTGGCAACATTGCCGATCGATTGAGTAAAGCTAGGGTTTTCTCAAAAGACCAGAAACTCTTGGGAAATTGTGGATACAGAAGTAAAACGTTCATTCAAACTCCCCTTAAGTAATAATTTAGTGCAGCTTGTTTATTATTATCACAGGATTAGAAAAAATCAACAGAAATTATACACAAAAACTTAAGAAATCGGACACGGCAGTGCCCTTGGACTACCCCAAATAATCATGTAGGGACACTCCAAAAGCCGTCTCCTCCGTTGCTTAAAACCCAAGTCCTATTCAAATTAAGGATTGAAAAATCTGGATTCAATCATGAGTTATATCAAATCCGGTAGCATCTGAATGATTCAGATCTCTATTCTCTCCCTCTGTGTCCTCTGTGTTCTCTGCGGTTAAATCATTCCGATGCAGCCGGAAACGATATGACTTATATAAAATCCTCTCTTCATCGTCCTGTATTAAACTCTATCTTCTCTTCCTTCGCGTACTTCGCGCCTTCGCGGTTAAATCATTCCGATACAACCGGAATTGATATTAGGCAGGATGTGGAACTTAACATTATAATTGACATAGGTTTAAATACAGAGATTGGTAAGGGCGATCGCCATGACGACAACGACAGCGACTAGAAAATTCACACTAGAAGAATACCTTGTTTATGACGATGGGACAGACACCAAATATGAACTCATAGACGGAGAATTAGTTGAAGTGCCTCCAGAAACGAATCGAAATAACCGAATTGCCATTTACCTGCTGTCAGAATTTCTCAAACTCGTTCCTTTTTATCTGATCTGTTGCAAAGATACGGAGATTGTGGTAACGGGTCAACGGACTCGTGTTCGTTTGCCAGATTTGATAATCTTGACTGAGGAATTATTCGCGGCGATCGATGGCAGACGAGCTACAATTACACAGGATATGCCACCACCTGCATTAGTGGTTGAGGTGGTTTCTCCGGGTAAGGTGAATGAAGATCGAGACTACCGCTACAAGCGATCGGAATATGCCGCACGGGGAATTCCTGAATACTGGATCGTTGACCCCAGTCAAGCAAAAGTTACCGTGCTGATATGGGTAGATGGACTGTATGAAGAAGCTGTTTTTCAAGGAAGCAATGCGATCGCATCGACGACTTTTCCCGATCTGAAACTCACCGTAGCACAAGTTTTAGGAGTCGGGGAAGCATGACCTATTTCAGGATGTGTCGAAAAAAAATTAAAATATTGATTTAGGAATGACAGAGGAGACGGCAGTGCCGTGTCCCTACCACGATCAATTGTAGGGACACTCCAAGAGCCCAAGGAGTGTCAACTTAAGGTCAAACCCATAGTCCGGCGGGGGTTGAAACCCCCGCCTCAAAGCTAAAGTCCTCTAAAAGAGGACTGAAGAGAAGAATTTTCAACTCATTAGTCCTCTTTGAGAGGACTTTAGCTATTAGACAGGGGTTTCAACCCCTGGCGGACTCCGGGCCCACAGACGAACTTGGCGGGCTGACAGGTTAAGTTGACACTCCTTGGCACTGCCGTCTCCTCTATATTATGTCTGAGTGCAACCGGAATTGATATAAAATGCCTATTGTCGGTGAATCATAGACATCACAGCATCAACCGTAAGTTCCGGGGGAATACCTAAAACTGGCAAAATATCTGCACCGGAACAGATTATAGGTAACTCCTCACCTTGCCATACCCAAACTTGTTGGTGAGATATATCAATTAGCCATGCTAATTGCGTGCCGTTAATGAGACAATGAAGAATCTTATTCTGCAATTTTAAAGTGCTTTGATCCGGCGATCGAATTTCAATTAACCAATCCGGTGCGCCGTTAAGTGGCCCGTCTTCATCGGTAAGCCGATCGCCTGCTACAATCGCTATATCTGGTACTGGCGAGTAGGGAAGTACCAAGCAGCGCAACTCTGGTATCGCTTCAAACCGATCGGTCCGATCGTTGATATAGTTAACCAAGTTGTGTTGTAGTCGCGAATGAAAAAGGGTAGGCATAGTTTTTTGAACTGCTTGTCCCAGAATCAATTCCCATGCAGGTGAGGATTCAATATCTGGTTGAGCGAGGAAGTCTGTTAGTGAAAGTGTTGCGATCGACTCAATCATATTTTTTGTCGAACCTCACTGTACTTATTATTTTTTTTCGCCATGCTCTAGTTGAGCAAACCAACTTTGGATTAACTGCGATGTTTGCTTTCTAATTCTACCATCTGCGCGATCGAGGCAGAGCCTCTAGACATAGGTTCCCAGGCAGAGCCGGGGAACCAGTAGAATTCTACCATGCGCGCGATCGAGGCAGAGCCTCTAGACATAGGTTCCCAGGCAGAGCCGGGGAACCAGTAAAAATGCCAATTAACTACTTCGCAGCTTGACGCTCTTTGGCTTGCTTAATCACTTCTTCAGCGATGTTGCTGGGACAAGGAGCATAGTGGGAGAAGGACATGGAGAATTGTCCGCGCCCAGAGGTCATGGTACGCAAGTCACTGATGTAACCAAACATTTCGCTCAAGGGCACGTCTGCCTTGATCCGCGCTCCTGTTTGTCCTGTTTCTTGAGATTTCATCATCCCCCGGCGACGGTTGAGGTCGCCGATGACATCGCCCATGTAATCATCTGGAGTGAATACATCGACATTCATAATCGGTTCGAGCAATTGAGGTCCAGCTTTCGGAATTGATTGGCGATAGGCCGCTTTGGCTGCAATTTCAAAGGCCATTGCGGATGAGTCAACGGGGTGGAAACCACCTTCCAGGAGGGTGAATTTCAAGTCTAAGCAAGGGAATCCAGCTAGGACACCTTTATCGACGCAGCTTTCAAAGCCTTTTTCGACTGCTGGCCAATATTCTCTCGGTACACTACCACCGGTTACTTTTGACTCAAATATGAATCCACTTCCAGGCTCACCGGGTTCGATTACATAGCCGATTTTGGCAAATTGACCTGAACCACCGGATTGCTTTTTGTGGGTGTAATCGTCTTCTAGGCGCTTGGTAATCGATTCGCGGTAGGCTACTTGTGGTTCGCCAACTTCTACTTCGACGCCGTGGGTGCGCCGGAGAATGTCTACTTTGATGTCGAGGTGTAACTCGCCCATGCCTTTTAGAATCATTTCGCCACTTTCTTGATCCGTCACCATGTGGAAGGATGGGTCTTCTTGTACCATCTTGGTGAGGGCTGCTCCCATTTTTTCTTCGCCGCCTTTTTGTTTCGGTCTGACCGAAATTGAAATAACGGGTTCTGGGAACACCATGGGTTCTAGGGTGGCGGGATTTTTGGGGTCGCAGATGGTGTGTCCGGTGCGGACGTTTTTCATGCCGACGATCGCCACAATATCACCTGCTTGGGCAGAGTCAATTTCTTCGCGAGAGTTGGCGTGCATTTCTACCAAACGGCTGACGCGCTCGGTTTTGCCTGTGGCGGTGTTGAGTATGGTGTCGCCCTTGGACAGGGTTCCTGAGTACAGGCGGGTGAAGGTTAGGGCACCGTAGCGATCGTCCATGATCTTGAATGCTAGGGCGCGCAATGGTCTGCTGGGATCGACAATGGCAAATTCGCCGGTTTCATTCCCATCAAGATCGACTTCTGGTTGCGGTGTGACTTCCATGGGGTTTGGCAG
Organism: Microcoleus sp. CAWBG640; assembly: GCF_020883015.1. NCBI lineage: Bacteria > Bacillati > Cyanobacteriota > Cyanophyceae > Oscillatoriales > Microcoleaceae > Microcoleus > Microcoleus sp. CAWBG640. The sequence continues at coordinate 117,796 of NZ_JAHRFC010000002.1, read as the reverse complement.
ATAGTCAACGACGGCATCGAGAACTAACTGTACGCCTTTGTTTTTGAAGGATGAGCCGCAGTAGGTGGGGAAAAAGGCCCGATCGCGAGTACCTTTGCGAATACAGCGTTTGAGGTCTTCAATACTCGGCTCGTTGCCTTCGAGATATTGTTCCATCAGAGTGTCATCTTGCTCAACGGCCAGTTCGATCAACTGTTCGCGCCAAGTTTCGACATCATCGACCATATCGGCGGGGACATCTTTAATTTCATAGTTCATGGGGTCGCCGGAATCATCCCAGATCCAGGCTTTGCGGGTGAGCAAATCGACTACGCCGCAGAATTTTTCTTCAATGCCGATCGGCAATACCATTACCATCGGTTTAGCTGCCAGGATTTTATCGACTTGCTTGACAACTCGGTAAAAATCTGCACCGGTGCGATCGAGCTTATTTATGTAGATGACACGAGCGACTTTGGAATCGTTAGCATAGCGCCAGTTGGTTTCCGATTGAGGTTCAACTCCACCGGAACCACAAAACACACCAATACCACCATCGAGTACCTTCAGAGAACGGTAGACTTCAATGGTGAAATCGACGTGTCCTGGGGTATCGATGATATTCAGTTGGTGTTCATTCCAGAAGCAGGTTGTAGCAGCAGATTGAATCGTAATCCCGCGCTCTTGCTCCTGTTCCATGAAGTCCGTCGTCGCCGCGCCTTCGTGCACTTCACCAATCTTGTGGATTTTACCCGTCAGCTTGAGGATTCTTTCGGTTGTAGTGGTCTTGCCTGCATCTACGTGGGCGAAGATGCCGATATTTCGATAACGAGTGAGATCTTTCATAATAAAAATCGGTATGCGGGAAACTCAGTGTCTAAAGACCTGAGATAAAAGCGACACGGGCGGCTTCAACCGCCTTATCAAGAGGGGAACAGGCTGGATTTCCATGACGCGGAATCAATAAATTTTTTTTCCGTGTTTTTGGTTTTACTACTTAATTGTAAACTATAGTTACACTACATGATTTCAGGGTAATACCCGAACAGACCTTGGCTCAAGTTGGGGCTTGCAACTAGAACAAAGAGTGACTGGTGTTTGGGGTTTGGCGTAGCAACCGCCTACACTCATCTGTGTGGCGATCTAATTCGGGTTGCTGGTCTAATATTCTAGGTGGGAAAGAATAATTTTTGGCAAACTAGATGTGCGATCGGCTATTTGTGGGGTAAAATCACATCAAAAAAAGCATCATCCAAGTCATAGCCCAACATTTGCGACATCGACAGCAACTTCGATTTGCTAGGAATTCCTTGTTGATGTAACCAATCAGTTAATACAAAAATTTTGTGCATCAAAAACATTTCCAAAGCTTCAGGATTGTACTGAATTCCTTCGGTGCGGTGGAACTGATGCGGCACCAACATGGCGGCATAGCGGGCTAATTCTCCGACTTTCCAATCTAGCAGAAAGGGGAGCCAAGGATAATAAGCATCTAAGCGAATAAACCACAGCCGAACCTCTGGGATTTCGGAAATTTCTCGCGGATCTAAATCTTCGCGCGGGTACTCTATTTCAAATTGTAGCTGTTGTTCGTTTTGGCCGATCGCCCCTGCTGCTAGCCACTGGTCAATTACTGTCTGTACCGGAGACAAATCTAAATTGTGGATCTGCTCGGCATTGATTGCTATCATAATACTCATAAAATGTCAACTTATTTGAGATTTGAGATGGTTGTTGGCTGCGCAGGAATCCGAGGGCAAGAGACCGAATTACCGGATTGTGAATAGGATAGCATTTAGCCGATCGCCGCACTAGGGAATTATTTAACCTTACTAGAACACAGAGGACACAGAGCCTTGAATAGGACGGAATTGCTGACTACAAACGAATAGACGATCGCGCTTTCTTGGCTTTTTCCTTGTTACCCCGCACGAGATTAAAAATCCAGATTTGGAAACCATCCATATAGGTAAAAATCACCGGAATCACCACCAAAGTCAAGAGAGTGGAAGTCATCAAACCGCCAATTACCGCCATCGCCATGGGGCTGCGCACCTGAGAACCGGCACCAAGTCCCAGGGCGATGGGAATCATCCCAGCAATCATGGCGATGGTTGTCATCAAAATCGGCCGCAAGCGCGCCACCCCAGATTCCAGCGTCGCTTCATACATCGGCTTTCCTTCCTTCTGATTCAGAATTGCGTAATCCACCAACAAAATCGAGTTTTTCGTCACAATTCCCATCAGCAAAACGATCCCAATCAAAGCGTAAAGCCCCAAAGACTTCTGGCCCACCAGCAGCCCCAGCAAAGCACCCCCGATCGACAAAGGTAGGGCTGCCATAATAGTTATCGGATGCAGAAAATTCGCAAACAGCAACACCAACACAGCATAAATAAACAAAACCGCCGTTCCCAAAGCCCCCGCAAAACCACTGAAGATATCCTGCATCACCTTGGCATCTCCCGAAGATTCCTGTTCCACCCCAGGCGGCAGAGGATTCATTGCAGGCAGTTTTTTCACCGCAGCCAAAGCTTCTCCTAAAGTAGTACCGGGCAACAAATTGCCCTCTACAGAAACTTGGCGAGCTCTGTCATAGCGATCGATCTGAGAAGGCCCGCTACCCAAAGCAATATCAGCCACTGCCCTCAAAGGCACCAAAGTATTATTTTTACCCGGTACTTGGAGACTCTTAATTGTTTCAACATCGCTGCGAAACTGTGGTGCTAACATCACATGAATCGGAATTTGTCTATCTGGCAAATCGAACTTAGCCAAATTCGAGTCAATATCTCCAATGGTTGCCAAAGATGCAGTACGAGCAATTTGTTGTACAGATACACCCTGATCCGCTGCCCGATTTGGGTCAGGTTTCACCAAGATTTCTGGCTTCACCAAACTCGCGGTAGATTGCACCTCAATCAATCCCGGCAACCGACTCATTTGTTGAGTAAGATCGAGGGCTGTTTTCGTCAAAGCAGGAGCATTTTCGCTTTTAAGGACGATCGACATTTGCTTCCTCCCCCCCACTCGCCCTTGGGAAAAACTGAGCCGCACACCGGGAACATCCGTCAGTTTCGGCCGCATTTCCTCTTCAAACTGCTGTTGCTTAATCCGTTTGTTCGCAGGTTTGAGTTTGACATAAAGAGTCCCTGTATTCACACCACTAGCACGGGCAGTACCCCCGCCGGCACCACCAGAAACGGTGGGAGAACCTTCTGTCTCTAAAACACTTTCCACCGCAGGATGGGTGAGTAACAGTTTAGTTGCCTGTTCTACTGCTACATCCGTCTGCTGTAAAGTAGAACCGGGAGGAAGTTCAATAGAGACAGTAGAAAGTCCAGTATCATCGCGATCGATAAACCCAGTGGGAATGTAAGGTATTAACTGAACGCTGCCAAAAAACAAAGCTAAACCTAAAATTAGGACGATCGCCCGATGTTTCAGCGACCAAGTTAAAAGCCGGCGATACTGATAGGATAATTGGTCTTTTTTTAACTGTTGTTGATGGTGGCCTTTATCCTTAAACAAATAAGCCGCCATCATCGGAGTCACGGTGCGGGCTACCAGCAGCGAAAACAAAACCGAAGCGGAAACCGTCACCCCAAAAGGTCGAAAAAACTGACCCGGAATTCCCGGCATAAAAGCCACCGGTGCAAATACCGCGACAATCGTCATCGTAGTAGCAACAACAGCCAAACCAATTTCAGCAGAAGCATCCAAAGAAGCTTGATAGGGAGTTTTCCCCATCCCGACATGGCGTTCGATATTTTCAATTTCCACGATCGCATCATCTACCAATACTCCCACCACCAGCGCCAAGGCCAACAAAGTCATCCCGTTAAGGGTATAGCCCAAAAGTCTCAGCACCGCAAAAGTAGGAATTGCCGACAGCGGTAGCGCCACAGCAGCAATCAAAGTAGCTCGCCAGTCCCGCAGAAAAATTAAAATAGTTACTATTGCTAAACCAGCCCCCAAAACCAAAGCATCAACAGAAGCTTCATAGGAATCGCGTATGTGGTCTGCTAGGGTATAAATAAGCTCCAACTTGACATCAGGCGGCAAAGTCTTTTCCAATTTTTTCACTGTTTCCCGCACTGCTTCTTCTACAGTTACCAGAGTGCTGCCGGTACTGCGGAGGATGGAAAAAGCCACTACAGGTTTGCCATTAAGTCGCGCCGCCTGACGCGCCTCTGCATAGCCCTCAGTCACTTCTCCTAAACTGGTGAGAGGCACAAAATCACCTTTAGGTAAAGTAATTTTATAGGTTTTGAGTTCATCCAGAGTTTTGGCACTACCGAGGGTGCGAATAGTTTGCTCTGAGTTACCAATTTCCGTGCGCCCACCTGGTAAATTGATATTAAAATTGCGAATTTGGTCATTTACTTGGGTAGCTGTAATCCCAAGACTTTTGAGTTGTTCCGGGTTCAAATCTACTCGAATATCCCTGTCTCTACCTCCAATCCGCTGCACTTGAGCCACACCTTTTACCGAGAGGAGGACGCGGCTGATGTTTTGGTCGATTAAATCGCTTAACTGTTCTACAGATTGACGCTGGGAAACCACAGCATAGGACATAATGGAACTGCCGGCAAACTCAACCCGCTTGACTACAGGATCGTTAATATCTTGGGGCAGACTTTGGCGAATTTGGGCGATCGCATTGCGGACATCATTGGTAGCGCGATCGCTATTAGTTCCCAACAAAAAGTTAACCGTAGTATTAGAAGCACCATCATTAACGGTGGAGATAATGTGGTCAATATTGCCCAAACCAGCAACAGCATCTTCTACTTTTTTCGTAACTTGAGATTCCAGTTCCGCTGGATCTGCCCCCGGTTGGCTAACAGATATCGACACCGAAGGAACATCGATATTCGGGGAATCATCAATGCCCAAAACCGGAAAAGATAATAAACCACCTATTGTCAAAATTAAGAATAAGACAATAGTAGGAACTGGTTGTTTGATCGACCAAGCTGAAATATTAAAAGACATAATGGGGAATGGGGAATGGGGCATTGGGCATTGGGCCGAAGAGCATTGGTAATAGAGTTCCTGCTTTCTTCCGCTTTCTCTCTTCTTTCTTCTCTTCCTTTGCGTCCTTCGCGCCTTCGCGGTTCGTTCAAAAAAAGTAATACTGTAGGGTGCGAAGTCCGCACCTTACACTTACTAACTACTGACTAATGACCCTTCGACTACGCTCAGGGCACCGCTACTAACTAATGACTACTGACTACTGACTAATGACTACTGACGACTGACGACTGACGACTGACGACTGACGACTGACTACTGACTACTGACTAATGACTACTGACTACTGACGACTGACGACTGACGACTGACGACTGACTACTGACTACTGACTACTGACTACTGACTATTTAACAACCTTAACCCGATCGCCATCCTTGAGATAACCAGCCCCAGCAACCACCACGCGATCGCCAACCTTCAAACCCTTTTTAATCTCCACCTTAGCATTAGTCAAATCACCAACAGCCCCCCCAGAAATTGCCCCAACCTCCACAGATTGAGCCTGCACCTTATCCTCACCAACCAATTTATAAACCACAGCACCACCATCAGCTTGCGGTAAAATAGCCTTAGCCGAAACCTTCAAACCTTGAGCCGTTGCTGTAGCAATCGCAGCCCGCAAAAACATTCCCGATCGCAAAAAATCACTTTCAGGCAAATCTATTTTCACTGTAGCTTGGCGATTTTGAGGGTCAACCAGAGGCGAAATATCTCGCACAGTTCCTGCTAATTTAATCCGCTTGTCAGAATCAGAAGTAATATTGACAGCAGTGCCAGGGCGTACCTGGGAAAGTTGAGTTTCCGGCACTTTTAATTGCAATTCCAGCTTGTTTCCCCGAATAATCGAAAACAGTTTTTGGCTCCCGGAAGAAACATCCCCAACTCTACCAATTCTTTCCGCCACAGTGCCGCTATCCGGTGCGCGAACTACAGTTTGTTCTAATTGAGTTTGTAACTGTTTGACTCGCGCATCATTGCTCCGAACAGTAGCAGCATTGTTTCCGACATTGGCTCTAGCGCTGCTGACACTTGAACCAGCCGTATTCACTTTCGCACGAGCACTGCTGAGGGCTGCCTTAGCTGTATTGATATTAGCCATCGCATTTGCTACTTTAGCAAGAGCCGATCGCACTTCTTCGGCTGCTTTATTTTGTTCTTCCAAAGCTCGATTTAAATCAGCTTTAGTTTTGTTCAAATCTTGAACAGCAGTTTGCTGCTCTGTTTTACGTCTTTCTAATTCTTGCTGACTAATTACTCCCTGAGATGCCAAATCTTGGGTACGATTTACCTCTCTTTGGGCCTGTTCTAATTTAGCCTGAGCAGAAGCAATGCCCGCTCTAGCTTGATTAACACCAGCTTGAGCTTGGCCGACACCAGCTTGAGCTTGGCCGACACCTGTTTTGGCTTGCTCTGCGTCAGCGATGGCTTTTTCCACGCCAGCCTGAGCTTGAGCCACGCCGGCTTCGGCTTCTTCTTGGGTAGACTGGGCTTGCTCCACCTGAGCTTGGGCTTGTTCTACGGTAGAAGTGGCAGATTGTACTTTAGCAACAGCTTCGGAAATTTGCGATCGCAACACCGAGTCATCCAAAACCGCCATCACCTGACCCTTTTCTACCCTATCTCCTTCCGCCACCAACACCTGCTTGATTTGCAAGCCATTAGCTTGTGGGAGTACCGGCAGTAAATCGTAGGGGGCTACAGTGCCCGTTGCTTCTAGAGTTTGAGTCACCTGGGCCGATTCTACCGGTGCCACTGTCACAGTCTGAGCAATCGGTGCTTGAGTTGCCGCTTTTGCGGGAGCAGTCGGAGGTGCACTGGGGCGTTGGATCATGTGTACTGTCGCTAGTGTAGCAGCTACCCCAATGCCTACCCCTGCCAACACCCCTGGCCACTTGATGCCTTTGCTGGGCGCAGATGCTGTTTCTTCCCCTTCCCAAACTGCTGATTCCTCGCTATCCATTTCTGGAACTAAAAGAGAAATTTCGCGTTCATCTTCCTCAGAGGCGAATTTCCGGCGAGACTCGTCTTTGATGCTATCTTCGTACACGATCGCCGCTTCGTTGCTATCGCGATTGGGGTGTAGGTGATGAAGGGGTTGCGTTTCTTCCGCTTCTGAAATAATTGGATGGGTCACAGTAGTTCCTCCCGCCGGTATCAGCCTTTGGTTTTTTATATTGTAAAGAAAGATTGCGTTCTTAATATCTATTTCATTGTAACGGAGGTGGTCAACAGTACCGCGTCCTCCCTTTGGATGACTGCGGCCTAATTTTGGGTTGCCACCTTGGAGAAAATGACTGCACGGATGGGAAGCTTGTAGGTGGATTCTGGATTGTCAGAAGGAGTCGATGGGTTTTACTTCTGTTTCCAGGAGCCGTTTGGCTCTCACCAACTCATCAATAAGCTTGTCAGTAAGTCTCATCGGGAACTGATTATTGTTAGTTTATATTCCAGATGTTTAGTGTAGAATATGGCACATATACCCCAAAAATTGTGCCCGTTTAATTGACAAAAATCCCAGTCATAAACCCCAGCCTGAAGGCATGGGGCTTGAAAGAGGAAGGCTCACCACCCTCCAAATTCAAGACCAAAACAGTGTCTAGCCTGCGTCTTTAAAAGACCAACTGAACTGCCTGAGAGTGGTATCTCACAAAACGTTAAGAATGCCTCCCTAGTTCTTAACCACTTTGGCAGTCAGTGGCGAAGGGAAATATATACCTAGAAATAGGACTTACCATAAATGTTTGTACCCGTTGTAAACAGTGAAAATAGACCGTTAATGCCGACTACCAATGCCCGCGCCAAGCGTTGGATAGGATCGGGCAAGGCAACACCCTTCTGGAAAAAAGGAGTATTTTGTGTCAGGTTGAATGCAGAGCCTTCAAACCACAACTATCAACCCATAGCGGTTGGCATCGATCCAGGTAGCAAACGCGAAGGATTTACCGTTAAATCCAAATCGCATACCTACTTAAACATCCAGACCCATGCAATTGATTGGGTAAAAGACCATGTTGAAGTAAGGCGAAATATGCGACGTGCTCGGCGGTTTCGGAACACACCGTGCCGTCAAAACCGAGCTAACAGGTTGGTTAACAAAAATCGGCTCCCTCCATCTACTAAGGCAAGATGGCAGTGGAAGTTAAGGATAGTTAACTGGCTAACGTTGATGTTTCCAATATCGACAATTGTTGTGGAAGATATCAAAGCAAGAACCCGAAAAAACGGACGCAAGTGGAATGTATCGTTTAGCCCTTTGGAAGTAGGCAAACACTGGTTTTACTCTGAGGTTAGAAAGATTGCCCATCTTGAGATTAGATCGGGAAACGATACTTACGAACTGCGTCAAAATTTAGGACTTCTCAAGTCCAAACAGAAACTATCAAACAAGTTTGAGGCTCACTGCGTGGATTCTTGGGTGTTAGCTAATTGGTACGCGGGAGGACACATCCAACCCGACAAGACCAAGCTAATAGAAGTAATTCCCCTTGAGTTTCATCGCAGACAGCTCCATCGCTTGCAACATTCCACAGGTCATATTCGCCTTCGTTATGGTGGCACAATTAGTATCGGGTTTAAGCGCGGTTCAATTGTTAAACACCCTAAATACGGATTTTGTTACGTTGGCGGTTGGCAAGAATCTCCAACAAAGAAAGACCCGTACCGAAAAACAATTAGCTTGCACGATTTAAAAACTGGCAAGCGTCTAACTCAAAACGCATCGCCCGCAGATTGTAAATTTTTGTCCTACAACTCGTGGCGCATTGCAAATTAAATTGTAAAGCCGTCCTAGAAGGACGGGGTTTCCAACCCATTTTTCTGATGAATAGCCTCTTTTCTCCGGCTCAACAGTTTCTAATCACTTGGCTGCTAGTGCTAGTGACAGGATGGTTTACCCTAGCTGCTATTAATTATGTGGGAGAACTGGTCAGCATTTTGGTAACGGCGGGACTAATTGCCTTTTTATTGAATTATGCAGTAGTAAGACTGCAAGTATTTTTGCCACGGGGAGTAGCTGCGGCCCTGGTCTATTTAACTGCTGGTTTGTTATTAGTAGTAATTGGTTTAACTATTGTACCACCGGTGTTTAGCCAAGCCAGACAGTTGGGGGTGAGACTCCCGGAATTGTTGGAGTCTGGGCGACAGCAGCTAGGTGAATTCCAAACTTGGAGTGCCGATCGCAATTTGCCTTTTAACGTGGAAATTTTGGAGCAGCAACTATCTGCTAAAGTGCAAGAACAAGTACAGGCGATCGCGGGTACTGGTTTAGGGTTAGTTGTCGGTACGGTTAACTGGTTTTTGGATTTAATTCTAATTCTGGTAATTTCCTTTTATATGCTCCTAGACGGACAAAGAGTCTGGGGTGGCTTGACAAGTATTTTTTCCCCAGATATTCGCTATGTTTTAACTGACACTTTGCAGCGAAATCTCCAGCGCTTTGTATCGGGACAGTTGCTGCTGGGACTATTTATGGCCACAGCACTGACTCTGGCTTTTTGGTGGTTGCGAGTCCCATTTTTCCTGTTATTTGCGGTATTTATAGGATTAACAGAAATAATTCCCTTTATCGGTGCAACTTTGGGAATTGGAGCAGTTAGTATCATTGTAGCATTTATTGATTGGTGGCAAGCCCTGCAAGTCTTAGCAGTGGCGATCTCCCTTCAGCAAATCAAAGATAACTTAGTAGCTCCTCGCATCATGGGAAATCTCACAGGATTAAGCCCGGTAGTTATTTTCACAGCCTTGTTGCTAGGAGGTAAAGTGGGAGGATTATTGGGAGTTATCCTGGCAATTCCGTTAACTGGGGTAGTAAAAAGTATAGTAGAAATTGTACTCAACCCCAAATTACCACCGCAAACAGGCTCCTTTTTCTACAATCCCTTTCGGGACGAAGAATTACAGCAAAATGATATTCAGTAGTCATTAGTCAGTAGTCATTAGTCAGTAGTCATTAGTCATTAGTCATTAGTCATTAGTCATTAGTCAGTAGTCAGTAGTCAGTAGTCAGTAGTCAGTAGTCATTAGTCATTAGTCATGACTAAACTAACAAATAACAAATAACAAACAACAAATAACAAATAACCAATAACCAATAACAAACAACAAATAACCAATAACCAATAACAAAAGTTAACCTTCAACAATTAAAAAAACTATGAAATGGTGGCAAAACCTGAAACATAATCCTCTAGCTAAGTTGGGAGCAGTGTTGCTCTTGATTTTTTACACCGTAGCAATTTTAGCTGATTTTGTAGCACCTTACGACCCCTACGAATCTCTATTAAACACTTCTTTGTTGCCGCCGACGCAGATTCATTTCATCGCACCAGATGGGCAATTTATTGGTCCCCATATTTATCCCACTACCCAAGGTTCTGTGGATGTAAATACAGGCGATCGCAAAGTAATTGTAGACACCCGCAAACCCTCCTCTTTGGTTTTCTTTACCAAAGGTTATCCCTATAAGTTGTTCGGAATTATTTCAGGCGATCGACACCTATTTGGTGCTACGGGAGAAGCCAGAATTAACCTTTTAGGCACGGACGAACAAGCTCGTGACCAATTTAGTCGCTTAGTACACGGCAGCCGCATTAGCCTCAGCATCGGTTTAGTAGGAATAGCAATTTCTTTTCCTTTGGGATTGTTAATCGGAGGAATTTCAGGTTATTTTGGGAGTTGGATTGATAGTGTTTTAATGCGCTTTGTGGAAGTATTGATGACAATTCCCGGTCTTTATTTATTAGTAGCATTAGCAGCAGTTCTACCACCGGGATTGACAAGCGCTCAGCGATTTATCCTGATTGTCATTATTACTTCATTCATCAGTTGGACTGGTTTAGCGCGGGTAATTCGCGGTCAAGTGCTCTCCATTAAACAACTAGAATTCGTCCAAGCAGCGAGGGCAATGGGTGCAAATCCACTTTATATTATTGTCCGTCATGTATTGCCCCAAACTGCCACTTACGTGATTATTTCTGCTACTTTATCCGTGCCGAGTTTTATTGTGGCGGAGTCAGTTTTGAGTTTGATTGGGCTGGGAATTCAACAGCCCGATCCTTCTTGGGGAAATTTGCTCTCCCTGTCTACTAATGCTTCAGTTTTAGTATTGCAACCTTGGTTAGTTTGGCCCCCAGCTATCTTAATTATTCTCACGGTTTTGGCGTTTAATTTATTGGGTGATGGGTTGCGGGATGCTCTCGATCCCAGAAGCGCTCAAAGAAATTAAATCAAGGGCATTGGGCATTGGGCATTGGTGAAAACTTAAGACTGAAACCCACAATAAATGTGGCTTTATTCTCGTTCCTAGGCTCTGCCTGGGAACGCATATTTGAAGGCTCTGCCTCCCGTTTTCCTCCCCAAGCGAGGCAGAGCCTCTGGATATTGGTTCCCAGGCAGAGCCTAGGAACCAGTTGCGCCCAAACTGTATTTTCTACAACTTGTCGATCGCCTTTTTCGCCTTGTCTGTCACATTTTTCACGGCATTTTTCAGATCTTCTGCTGCATGGCGGGCGGCAGCTTCAGCTTGTTTTGCCTTACCTTCAACCTGGTCTTTTTTGTTGCCTGTGATATTGCCGAAAACTTCTTGAACTTTACCTTCTACATTTTTGCCGATCGCCTTTGCTCTATCTTCTGTACTCATAGCACACTCCGCTAAGCAATTTAAGGTTTTTACTATGTTACTACTATTTACCAAGTCCTTGACTTGAAATTCACATTTATTTATATAAATTTATCCGCCAAATTCACCCTAAAAAACTACTTCAAACTGGCCGCCGCAACTTTAACTGGTTCCAGCAATTCTAACGGTAAATGCAACATATTTAAAGTAGTGCTATCAGTGTTTTTTCTTTCAGGATCGGGGCCGTGATAGTCGCTACCACCTGTCATCAACAAACCGTAGTGCAAGCACAAATCTTGCAATTTTTGAATCTGACTGGAACTGTGGCTGGGATGGTATACTTCCACTCCCATTAAACCCGCATCTACTAATTCTTTTAATACTTCTTCAACCACTCCGCCCCGAAATAAATAAGGGTGAGCCCACACTGGTACTGCGCCACTACTCCGCAATAAATCAATACCCTCGACGATGGAGAATTTTTCGTAACGAACGTAAGCTGGCCCACCATCTCCCAACCACCGATCGAAGGCTTCCCGCGATGATTTGGCATAACCTGCTGCTACCAATGCAGACGCAATATGAGGTCTTCCTGGTGCCATACCTGGGGACGTTTTTGGTAATGCGATCGGGTATCCCATGGCTGCTAATTTGTCCACCATTTCTTGCGATCGCCTAAACCGTCCTTCTAGGCGATCGTTCAAAGGAACGCGCAGCTTATTTGCATCGGGATAAAAACCTAAAATGTGCAAAGAGCGATCGTTGTGGACTGTACTAAGTTCTACTCCGGGGACTATTTCTAGATTGTACAAAAGGGCCGCCACAAAAGCTTCATCCCAACCAGACATAGTATCGTGATCTGTGATAGCCAAAGCGCGAACCCCTGACGCAGCAGCCGCCGCGACGAGTTCCCCAGGGGTGAGAGTACCATCCGAAAAAGTTGTGTGACAGTGGAGTTCTAGCATATTGACCTGATTAACGAAGAATTTTCGCGAACTTTACGGAAACTGCCCAACTTATCAAGTATAGCTTTATTCTCGACTCCCCAGCCCTCAGCAACTCCCAAAACGTTGAGGACGTTTTTAATTGCTCAAAGCATTGGTATTGCTGCTTCTTCCTTCTTCCTTACTGCATACATCGCAGCTTAATCCTTGTGCCAGTTGGCAAATTGGCTAAATTCAGCGGCGGCTGCTTGTACTTCGCAAACAGTCTCAAGCCCTAGCCCACAAGGCATAGAGTGCAATCGAGTGTCAGAGTCGATCGAGCGAAAAACTGTGATGGTTGGGATAGTGTCATTTTGCTGTCACTAACACACAGGGATTTTTTCTAAAGTAACAACATGACATTCAGGAACTACTTATGATTTCTACTCTTTGCCTCCCCGAAACTTCTCTTAAGTCTAACCAAGTTAATGCCCATCGTAATACAGTTGATTCCAATAGCAACCTAGAATATTGTATAGCCGCTGCTTGGGTAGACTTAGTAGGAGGAGACTACAGTAGTTTAGGAGGAGATGATTGGCTGGCGATATGTGGCGATATTGATGAAGGCGAACTTTACAAAGAATGGTTTGTGTGGCAAGATAGCGAAGTGACCAAAGAATGGGAAGCTTTCGATCCGATTACTAATTATCGCATCGTTGCACCTAGCCGAGCCATTTTAATTGCTCAAATCGATCGCATCGAAGCTACCAGAAAAATCTAATCTGTATGCAATCTAGGTTCCTTGGACTTTCAGTTTTTCCCGCTCCAACTTGCGTTGTTTCAATGCTTCCAGATTTTGCTTGATCGAGTCGATCGCAATTCCATTCCCCTGCTGTTGGTAAAATTCACTGGCAGTAATTAAATTCTGCACAGCAGCATCATCAGAACGCAAATTAGCAACAGCCAAACCCCGATTGTGGTAAGCTTCTGCCAAAGTAGAAACAAGTTGTAAGGCGCTGGTAAATTTGTCTTGAGCTTTTCGATAATTTCCAGATTTATAGGCCTCAATCCCTTCTTGGTAATAAACAGAGGCCTTGCGGCCAGCATCCGTAGCCGGAAATTCTGGTAAACTTAAAATGGGTTCTTGAAACAGTACAGAAACGCTACCCTTACCGAAGTAAGCCCAAGTCATTGTTCCTAGGCCAATCCCCAGGACGGCAACAATGATGATAGACAGAGCAATAAAATTGGTGGTTTCCATTGAACAATATTTGTCGTATTGCAATATGATAAGATATATTTGAATTTTTGCAACAAGGGCTGGCCGAAATTACCAAAGAAATGGGTTTAAAGGCCCGTCCTTGGCTTGAAGGCTTTTGTTTGAGATTTGTGTTAGCTTTCATCAAGACGACAGGTAAGAGCGGTGTATAATATATTCAGAGCGATCGCCTCCCTTACCGTACCTGCAAATTCTGACACCGCAACCAACGCACAAACTCAATAGAAGGATTTTAAGTATAATAATATGCAAAACCACCGATCGCCATCAATCATAATATGAGTTTCCTCTACAGCGCCGCCCTAGTAACTTTAGCAGATATCGACAAGGAAGTTCTCGTTAAATTTTACACAAAATTTCTCGACATCGAGCCGAATCCTTACATTCCTAATACTTATGCTGAATTTCAACTACCGGGTTTAAGATTAGGCATATTCAAACCCAAAAATTCCCACAAAGCAGAATTTTTAGGTATCGGAAAAGCAGGCATGAGTTTATGTTTGGAAGTCAGCGACATCGAAATGGCGATTGCCCGAATTTGGGCCCTAGGATGTCCGCCCCCCGGAGAAATTATTAAAGCTAGTCACGGTTTAGAAATCTACGCCTTCGATCCCGCCGGCAATCGCCTAATTTTACATCAATCCCATGACAATGTAGGATGATAGCTAATGATTTGCGAACTCTCGATCTTCTCTTCTCTTCCTTCGCGTCCTTCGCGTCTTCGCGGTTCGTTAACTCAAAACTGCCTTAACTATCTAATCAATTCAGCAAAACTATAAAAACTGATAATTAACAATAATAGCGCTGTGATATGAGTTAGCTGAAATTGAGGCCGCGGGCCCAGGGATTCTCGCACTAAAATTGAAAAAGACGAACCAATTATATAACTTAGAGACAAGGCTAAATAGGGCCATTGCCCTGTGAAAGTCCATAACCCCAACAAAATCATCGCTAAAGTCAACATCACCAACTCAACAAAGCGAGGAGGATTGTGCTGACTAGATAGAATCAAAGTATCCAACCAATATTGCCAAGGTCTCATTTATTAGTGATCGCACTTTTAGATTTAACCTTCTAGGTTAACAGACGATCGCCATTCACTTTGTTGCATTAAACACGCTAAGGCAACTTCCGTCTCCACTTGCGGAAATTCCGCGTAAAAGCGACTGACGCTATAAAAAGGGTCTGGGGTTTCTAGGACGATGTGGCGATCGCACATTTCCTCCAAAAATTCTAGCAAATCCTGCGGTGCAACCGGCACACAAATCCACAAAGCCATCGGCTGCTGAATCCGCAAAGCCTGCGCCGCCACAGCCATCGTCATCCCCGTCGCAACCCCATCATCCACCAAAATCGCCAAAGCCCCCGCAGCGCTAACATTTGGACGTCCCGGAGACAAATCTGCCAGTAGAGATTGGGCGCGATCGAGAGCCTGCTGGAGTGCTAAAGTTTGAAAAGACAAATTGCGTGGCTTTTGTTGCCACACCACTTCCCCATCAGCAGTGGCAGCCCCGATCGCGTATTCTAAATTATCAGGACGAGTAATTTTCTTCGCCACCACCACATCCAAAGGACAACCCAACAAACGGGCAATAGGTACTGCGATGGGCAAACCACCGCGCGGCAAAGCATAAACAATCGGTTTCACAACCTCTGGCGAGGTTAAATTCAATTTTTCGAGCTCTGCGAAAACTGCCGCCGCCAGTTTTTCACCAGCATCAGCGCGATTATCAAACAACGGGCTAGAGAACATATTCCTACCTGTAGGAGCAAACGCGATCTAAACTATAAACTCTAGCTTCCCAAAAATCTCCCTGATCTTTAAATATATGTCAAGCGACTTGCAACTCAGCCTTTTTGACAGCAGTCAAAGTGCCTCTTTCCAGACAGACTCAATACCGACAAATGTCAAAATTCCCATTCCTCCGGGCACCTATCAAAATATCCAGCAAATAACCGAACACTGCAACCGCTGTCACCGCTGCGAATTAGGCAACAGTCGCACTCACGCCGTCATCGGGCGCGGGAATCCTCAAGCAAAAATCTTGATTGTCGGAGAAGCGCCCGGACAAAATGAAGATGAAACCGGATTGCCATTCGTTGGGCGATCGGGCCAACTTTTAGATAAGATTTTAGAATCAGTAGGACTCAACACAGAAACCGACGTATTCATTGCCAACGTCATCAAATGTCGCCCCCCCAACAATCGCCCTCCGACAGCAAAAGAAATCGAAGCTTGCAAACCATACTTACTCGAACAAATCCGCATCTTAGACCCCAAAATTATTTTATTAACCGGTGCAACAGCCCTCAAAGGTTTGCTTAGCGACAAGCGACCAATTAGTAAAATTAGAGGTCAATTGATTGAATGGGAAAATCGCTTATGTATGCCGATTTTTCACCCATCGTACTTGTTGCGAAACCCTTCCCGTGAACCCGAAACTCCGAAATGGTTTATGTGGCAAGATATGCAAGTAATCAAGGCTAAATTGGATGAATTCAAAGAGCAATTATAATATTTTTGTTCGTTATTTGTAGGGGCGGGTTTCACCAACAATCTCCAATTCCCACCCACAATCTCAAAAACCCGCCCCGCCCCAACCCAAAAATTCATCAATCTTGGTTAACCACGGCGGTATAATTCAATTGCCAAAGCAACGCTCATCTGCTACAATTTCCTGTATCTACACATCCATTGGTGTCAACTTAAGCCTGAAATCCCTGAGAAATCTGGTTTTTACCTGAGTCTAGATCCCCCTAAATCCCCCTTAAGAAGGGGGACTTTGATCGGACTCCTGTCCCCCCCTTCTTAAGGGGGGCTAGGGGGATCTAGATTTAATAGTCTTGCCAACAGTCTCTGACTGGGTTTGACCTTAAGTTGACACCTATGCTACACACCATCACACAACAATATGCAGCACTGGAAAAAGGGACAACAACTGCACGAAGGCAAATATTTAATCGAAGAAATCCTCGGCGGCGGCAGTTTCGGTGTCACTTACCGCGCTCAAAATCGCAAAGAAGGTAAATTAGTTGCGATTAAAACGCTGAATGCTATCCAACAAGGAAAGCCAGATTTTGTTAAGCGCCAAGGTAAGTTTATGAATGAGGCGCTGTGTTTGGCAAAATGCCATCATCCTCATGTTGTTGAAGTTTATGAGGTGTTTCAGGAGGGTGATTTATGGTGTATGGTGATGGAGTTACTTGACGGCACTAATTTAGCTGAATATCTCGAAGATAACGGCATTTTGTCGGAAGATAAAGCTTTGCCAATTATTCAACAAGTGGGAAATGCTTTGAGTTTTATTCATAAGCAAGGATTTACTCATCAGGATGTTAAACCCCAAAATATCATGCTGACACAGCGGGGTTTTGAGGCGGTTTTGATTGATTTTGGTTTGGCGCGACAGGCGACGGTACCGGGAAAGTTAAGGACTAATAGTAATTCGGGGACTGAGTGTTTTGCACCTCTGGAGTTGTTGGAAAAACGAGCAGAATTTGGTGCTTATACTGATGTTTATTCTTTGGCGGCGACGCTGTATGTGATGCTGACGGGTAAGTTGCCGTTTCCGTCGCAAGTCAGGAAGGAAAATATTCCGTTAACTCCGCCGAAACAGCATAATAATAAAATTAGCGATAGGGTGAATGCAGCGATTATAAAAGGGATGGAATTGGAACCGCAAAATCGCCCCCAGTCGGTGCAGAAATGGTTGGATTTAGTGATGCCTAAACAGGCGAATAATGAGGTGCAATTAGTTTCTGTGGTGGGTGTCGATTATAGGAAATTGCGGGATTTATTGGTCGCCGGAAAGTGGGAAGAAGCGAATGAGGAAACGGGGACAGTGATTGTGAATGTGGTGAGTATTGAGCAAAAAGGATGGGTGTATAAAAGTCTAGGAAATATTATCATAAATGACTTGAGTAACAGTTTGAAACTTCTTGAAAAATTTCCCTGCGAGGACTTGTCTACCATTGACCAACTTTGGGTAAAATATTCTAATGGTCGCTTTGGCTTTAGCGTGCAAAAACGTATCTATCAAAGTTTGAGGGGAACCAGTGAATGTGATAACGAAGTTTGGGAGAGGTTTGGTGATTGCGTCGGTTGGAGGCGAAATAATAAATGGCAGGGTCTATTATACAGCTGCTTTACTTTTTCAGAGAAAGCACCAGAAGCTCACCTCCCTTCTTTTTGTTGTTTCTGTTGGCTGTGGAGTAAATGTGATTTCTTCTCTCGCGTCGAGACCTGTGGACTTTAACATCTAAGCGTTTCAGAGTTTCGTTAAGATTTATAACAGAGGCTAAAACCACGAAACCTTGCGCTGTCTACGTTTCCGATACCTGGCACTGACCGGAATGAGCTAAAATTTTATCGATTGATACTAAGGTTTGTATTAAATGAAATCATGGAAGTCCAACCGAGAGAAATTCAAACCTATGAAACCTTAGAGGGAAAAATCCCTTTTGAAGACTGGCTTGATTCTTTGCGCGATCGCGAAAGGAAAGCTAAAATAAAAGGTAGACTTCAGCGAGTTGCTCTTGGTAATTTAGGAGACTGTAAATCAGTAGGAGAGGGAGTTTTTGAGTTAAAAATTGACTACGGCCCAGGCTACCGGGTTTATTTTGGAGAAAGAGACTCAACTATTGTACTGCTTCTCTGCGGTGGAGATAAAAGTACCCAAGATCGAGATATTCGCAAAGCCAAAGAATACTGGATAGAATTTAGGAGTAGAAACGATGCCTAAAACTCATAGTTACCATGACTATCTGATTAAATCCCTCCAAGAAATTGAAGAATCTGCCGCTTATCTTCAAGCAATTTTAGAAGAAAACGAACCGGAATCTGAACTTTTATTGACAGTCCTCAAAGACGTAGTTAAATCTCAACATAAAATCTCTATAATGACGGAAGGCGAACAACAGAATTGGGAGAAACTTCAGGAATTGCTAAAAGCATCAGGGGGAGAAGAGATTTACCGATTTATTGGTTTGCTGAAGGCTTTAGGATTAAAGACAGAGATTGCAGTTAGTCAAGGTGAGACTCCAGACGCATCAATGTTAGAATCCTCATCTCGCGTCGAGACTTGTAAAGTTTAACATCTTACTTTTCTTACATCTGTTGTTGAACTTTGAGTTGAGTCATTAGTTATCCATATATTCCGTCCTGTTGGTATAATTGATTCTTTAGATAATTATATTGCCATTCAAGGAGATTATTTTAAATGGGTTCAGAAAACAGCGAACCCCTCGAAAGCCTAACAAATGAAGACATTTATCGAGAAGTGAGCAAAATTGTCAGTCAATTTCGCCTCTACCAGTGCGACGAAGCCGTTCAAGCTGTTGTAGAATGGTTAGAAACTGGAGATATGAAAGGAACAATCCTGAGAATTAAAACTAAATATGACGAAGAAGACTATATCCTAAGTCAGCGTTTAGAAAGTCAAGGCATAACAGAATCAATCACTCTTAATGGGCAGCATTATGGCATCGAAGTTCAAGGGTTAGTTTTCGATAATTTATCAGTTACAGGAATAACCCGCGAAGATTGGCTAAACGACTTTCAATCCATTAGCGGAGAATTCATTATTACAGAATTTGATAGTACAACTTTTAACCAAAATGAAGGTCAATCAAATGACTCAACTCTATGACATTCTAGCACAAATCAAAAACCAACCAACCCAATATTTAAGGCAAACTTCCCTGCCTCACCTGTTCATATTTTTAAATGGTTACAAAATAGCAAGGCGAGATTTAGGCATTACCATCACTTCAGAGGAACAGGAGTTTTATCGAGACTTTCAACCTTGGATTCAGCAAAAATTAAAAATCAAAACCGTTAACTCTTGGGCAAACATCATTCAACTTTTCTGCATCAATGACAGAGAAGCATTCAATTACTTTTTTGAACTTCTGGCAGAATTTAACCAAGGAGAAAAACCCTCAGAACCCCCCTTCCTCAAAGAATATGCCTGGAAAAATCCTCAAGCTACATCCCCAATCATAGCAGACAACAATTTTTATCAGCTTTTAGATAAAATCAAAACTAGACCCGCCCTTTATCTTGGCAAGCGTTCTATCTTTAGTCTGCAAGCTTTTTTAGATGGTTACACTTGTGCCTGTCGCCAACTCGGAATTCCTGTTACTGAACAGGAACAAGAATTTGCCGAATTTCAACACTGGATAGAAAAGCAATTTAACCGACAATCTACCAAGTCTTGGGCGCGAATCATCCTTTTTGATTCAGAAGATGAATCCCAAGCGCTTGATATATTTTTTGAGCTATTTGAAGATTTTTTACAGCGCGAATCTTCTCCTATCCCAAAACAATCTTTCGTTACTAGCCTCCCCGAAAATGGTAATAAAAAGCAGATAAATTCTTTGCTAGAAAACTTGTCCGAAGAAGCGCTTGCCCAAGTTCGTGAATTTGCTGAATCTTTGTATCAAGAAGAAAAAAGTGCAGTGTAGCGTTGATGCTAATTACATTTTAGGGCTATGCTGTTTGTCAATATGCCTTGGGTATCATGACAATTGTCAAAGCAATTGTCATCTGCTAAAATCTCATATATTACGACACCAATCAGCGAGGCAGAGCCTCTGGATCTGCGTTACTAGGCAGAGCCCAGTAACGAGAAAAAACACAGATGAACGCAGATAAAATTCCATCTGCGTTCATCTCCGGTTAAAAAAACATTCAAATTGTCAACCTAACTCTTCACAAATCCGCGCAAAAGCCGCCACTGGATCATCCGAAGCAGTAATCGGCCGCCCAATCACCAGATAATCCGCACCAGCATTAATAGCGGCCTTGGGAGTCATCGATCGCCTTTGATCGCCTCCATCGGCCCATTTTGGACGCACACCGGGACAAACCAACAGAAAATCATCGCCGCAACTCATCCGCAACTGTTCCACTTCCTGCGGAGAACAAACAGCGCCAGCTAAACCCGTTTCCTTCGCCAACAATGCCATGTGCAAAGCATACTCTGGCAACTCTAAAGGTACTTTCAACTCAAAAGCTAACTGTCGGGAATTCAAACTGGTTAACAGAGTAATTGCAATCAATTTAGGACTCGGTTTATCCACAGCCGCCGCCCCTTCTTCCAAAGCAACCAACGCCGCTTTCAGAGCATCTTTACCACAGGTAGAATGGATAGTCAATAAATCCACATTATACTTAGCAGCAGCCCGACAAGCGCCAGCCACAGTATTCGGGATGTCGTGAAATTTCAAATCCAGAAAAATCCGCTTTCCCCGCTGTTTTAAAATTTCCAAAATCCCCGGCCCGGAGCTCACAAATAGCTCTAAACCTACTTTCCAAAAAGATACATCGGGGAGTTTGTCAATCAGGGCGATCGCCTCTTCTTGACTCGCAACATCCAAAGCCACAATAATTCGATTATCAGCGTTCATCAGCGTTCATCTTCAGTATTCATCTGCGGTTAAAAAAGAGATTCAAGACACCAAACGCACAAACTTATTTTTCCCAACCTGCAAAACCTTACCGCATAATTCAGCAGGAGATTCAAAAGTGAGATTAACATCAGAAACTTTATCGCCCTCCAACTTCACCCCACCACCCTGCATCAACTTCCGCGCATCACCGCTGCTTTTGCAAAGTCCGCTAGCACTCAGAATATAAAACAACTTAGCAGGAAACTGCACGCTTGCCAAAGAAAACTCCGGCACTGCATCAGCTTCACCCGCAGCACCTTTAACCAGCGCCATTGCATCGAGTTGTGCCCGATCGCCTGCTTCCGAACCATAATACTGGCTGACAACATTCACAGCCAAAAGCTTCTGTTTTTCTCGCGGATTTTCCGGCAACGCATCCAGAGGCAAATCTGTCAATAGTTCAAAATATTGGGCGATCGAACTATCAGCAATTTTCTCCAACTTAGAATACATTGTCAGCGGGTCCTCAGACAAACCGACATAATTATGCAAAGACTTCGACATCTTCTGCACTCCATCAGTCCCGATCAAAATCGGCATCAGCAAACCAAACTGCGGTTTCATCCCAAAATGTCGTTGCAAATCTCGTCCCACCGCAATATTAAACTTTTGGTCAGTTCCCCCCAACTCCACATCAGCTTCTAAGGCCACGGAATCGTAACCCTGCATCAGCGGATACAGAAACTCGTGCAAAAAAATCGCATTTTCCTGTTCCATGCGATTGTCAAACCCTTCCTTAGCCAGCATCTGCTGCACCGTCATCGTGCCTAGCAGCTCCAAAATCTTCGCCAAGTCCAAACCAGACAACCACTCCGAGTTGTAGCGAATTTCTAGCCTGCCGGGGGTGTCAAAGTCTAAAATAGGACGAACCTGGTCTAAATAAGTCCGGGCATTTTCTGCTACTTGTTCGGGAGTTAACTGAGTGCGTGTCTCAGATTTCCCTGTCGGATCGCCAATTCTTGCGGTAAAATCTCCGATGACCAGTACCGCCGTGTGGCCCGCATCCTGAAAAGCTCGGAGTTTGCGCACGCAAATGCTGTGGCCTAGGTGGATGTCAGTCCCTGTGGGGTCAATTCCCAACTTTATCCGCAAAGGCCGATCGGCTTTGGTCAGCAATTCGACCAAATTTTCGTCAGGGTTGTTAGAATCGGGTCGATCGGGAAAAATCTCACTGACACCGCGGTAAATTCCAGAAAAGTTAGGAGAAATCATAGGGGAGCGATCGAAAACCATAATATTTTGCCAAAGTGCAGCGGAATTAGTTAAACTCACTGATTGACATATAAAAACACAACCATCAAGCTAGCATAATCCCAAAGCTTACCTACCAAAATTTTTGATGGCAGTTGTTCGAGCCCCCTTTTTAAATTCAAAGTCTCCAACCCCCAATCGACTCAGGAAGTGAAATCCACGTGTCAACCAACGCAGTCCGTAAAAATACGGAAAACTCAGCCCCCGTATTCGAGTTCGTTCAGTCCGTCAGTAAAGTGACCGCTGGAACTATACTCAGCATCACAATGCTTGCCAGTTCCGTAGTAGCTGGCGGACTGGTTGGCTTAGCGATCAGCTTCCGCAATTTGCCGGATGTTCGCATCTTGCAAACCTACTCTCCGACGGAAACTACCCACATTTACGACATCAACGGCCGGCCCCTCGCCAGCATCCACGACGAAGCCAATCGAGATGTCGTACCGCTAGACAAAATCTCCCCGAACCTGAAACGTGCTGCTTTAGCGATCGAAGATA
The DNA here is from genome assembly GCF_020883015.1 of Microcoleus sp. CAWBG640. NCBI lineage: Bacteria > Bacillati > Cyanobacteriota > Cyanophyceae > Oscillatoriales > Microcoleaceae > Microcoleus > Microcoleus sp. CAWBG640. The sequence continues at coordinate 94,761 of NZ_JAHRFC010000002.1, read as the reverse complement.
GCAACTTTTTCACCCACAAAGGCATCAACCCAGGCGGGATAGCCAGAGCCTTCATGGCTAACCTCGAAAAAGGTAGAACCGTTGAAGGAGGCTCGACTATGACAATGCAATTAGTCAAGAACCTGTTTCTATCTCCCCAATCAAAACTCAGTCGCAAAGTAGCTGAAGCGGTAATGTCTATCCGCTTGGAGCAAATCCTCAATAAAGACCAGATTCTGCAACTTTACCTGAATCAAATTTATCTGGGTCACAACTTGTACGGCGTAGAAACGGCATCTCGCAGCTATTTCAACAAGTCAGCAGATAGTTTGACTTTGGCCGAAGCCGCCATGTTAGCTGGGTTAATTTCGGCCCCCGAAGAATACAGTCCTTTCGTCAATTACAAGTTGTCAAAAGAGCGACAGGAAATCGTTTTAACCCGGATGAAGGAGTTGAAATGGATTACCCCGACTGAAGAAGCAGCAGCTCGCACACAAAAGATTAAGCTTGGTAAAATTACCTCTTTTGGTGGCTCTCAAGTTCCTTACGTGACACAAGCCGTAATCCAAGAGTTGACTAGGCGTTTTGGGCGAGATGCTGTAGTTAAGGGAGGAATGCGCGTTCAAACTACCATCGACCTCAAAATGCAGCGCACGGCTGAAGAAACAGTCAAAGCATGGCACGATCGGCTATATTCTCAAGGCATTTTTTACGATCGCGACCAAGGTCAAATTGCCCTAGCAGCCGTCGATCCCCGCACCCACTTCGTCAAAGCAATGGTTGGGGGTGTCGATTACGAAAAAAGTCAATTCAACCGTGCAATTCAAGCCCGGAGACAGCCAGGGTCTTCTTTTAAGCCTTTTGTCTACTACGCTGCTTTTGCTAGTGGTAAATACAGTCCTGATTCTATAGTCTACGACTCTCCTGTCGGCTATCGCGACGGCGACGGCTACTACTACCCTCAAAACTATGGTGGTGGCTTCTCCGGTGCCGTCAGCATTCGCCGAGCCTTGGAAGTATCGCTAAATATTCCGGCTGTCAAGCTTGGACAAGAAGTTGGATTAAACAAAGTGATTGAAATTTGCCGGGTATTGGGCATCAGAAGTCCCATGGAACCGGTGGTTTCCTTACCCTTGGGTGCAGTTGACCTCACTCCTTTGGAGATGGCTGGAGCTTTTGCTACCTTTGCCAACAATGGCTGGCATTCTGACACCACGTTTATCGTGCAAGTCACTGACAGCAGTGGCAATGTCTTGCTCGACAACACGCCCAAACCCAAATTGGTACTCAATTCCTGGGCTGCGGCTTCTGTCAACAGCGCCCTGCAAGGCGTAGTTAACAACGGTACTGCAAGGGCGGCCCAACTTGGGCGGCCGGCTGCTGGAAAAACCGGTACTACTTCGTCAGAACGGGATATTTGGTTTGTCGGTTACGTCCCCCAGTTGTCCGTGGCTGTTTGGGTTGGCAACGACGACTACACACCGATGAGCTACGGTGCTACTGGCGGTACTATTGTCGCCCCGATTTGGCGAGATTTTATGAGCCAAGCTTTGCAGGGAGTTCCAGAAGAAGGTTTCAAACCTGCTTCAGCTTTTGAACACCCTTAATTCTTGGGAATTGGGCCTTGGGAATTGGCTCTTGGGAATTGGGCATTGGGCATTGGGCTACGAGTAGGGAATTACGAATTACGAATTCCTAATTACGAGTAGGGAATTACTAATTCCTAATTCCTAATTACGAGTGAATAATTCGTAATTCTTCACATCGATCCTCTTCCTTCTTCCCTCTTCCTTCTTCCTTCTTCCTTCTTCCTTCTTCCTTCTTCCTTCTTCCTGAAGCGGTTCAGCCAGCGGAGTCGAAGGGCCTTCTTCACATCGATCCTCTTCCTTCTTCCTTCTTCCTTCTGAAATTAACTACCAGCCGGGAAGTCTAAGGGTATATTTAGAGGGGATTAATCTGAGCGCTGCGCGAAGTACCCCGAATAAATTACTCCTTGGGATGAAAGGCTCGTCGGGTGTAGGTAAGTAAACCGACAATTAGACATTGCGAGGACCTTTAACTTTGATGTACTTCCTAGATATTAAAACAAAAGAAATGGTATGTTAAGGTAGGTCGAAAAAAGAAGCTAAAAATGCAACTCACTTACAAATACCGCCTCAAACCAACCAAGCCCCAACTAGCAACTATTGTGGCTCATTTAGAACTCTGCCGTCGGCAGTACAACTACCGACTCGACGAAAGATTTAGGTGGTGGGAAACCACGAGAACGCCTATCAACGCCTGCCCATTGATTGTTTCGATAGTTCCGATTGAGGAGATTTACCAAAATATTCCTTTAACTAGAGTTCAAACTAGGGATGGCAGAAAAAAGGATGAGTCAGGCAACCCTGTTACCAGGAAAGGTGATGTTTTCTCAAACATTGAAGGCGGATATGTACAGTGGCAGACGATACAATTAGCTGACATGAAAAACACTAAAAAATTATTCCCTGATTATAAAGTGTTAGATTCCCAGGTTTTGCAAGATGTCGTCAACCGAGTGGAAACTTCCTTTTCAAACTTCACCACGCCCGACAAAAACGGCAATCGTAGAGGCAAGCCCAAGTTCAAGGGGTTTCACTACTACAAATCCTTCACTTACCCTCAATTAGACAACTTAGATATTGTTAAAGATGAACAAAACAGGATTTGTATTAGCCTTGCTAAAATAGGCCAAGTGCCGATGGTGTTCCATCGTCCAATACCAACAGGATTCAAAGTCAAGACGGGGAGTGTTATTAGAGAAGCGGATGGGTGGTATATTTCCCTGACGCTAGAAGATAAGACGGTTCCCGTAACGGTTGCAGAAATTCAGCCGACGGTCGAAAATACTCTTGGCATTGACTTGGGAATTACTAATTACGTCTATCTTTCTAATGGCGCTCAAGTTGAAAATCCTAGATTCTTGAGGAAATCTGCCGAGAAATTAGCAAGGCTTCAAGCAAAGCTAGCTAATAGAGTCAAGGGTTCTCAACCTTGGAAGATAATCAAGAACAAGATTTCCAGATGCCATCAGTTCGTAGCTAGAGCTAGATTAGATTTTCAATTTAAAACTGCACAGGAGCTACTTAGCAAGTGTGAGGTTTTAGTTGTTGAAGATTTGAGCGTCAAAAATCTAACTAGACGTGCCAAGCCCAAGACTGATATTGAGAATGGTAATTTGGTTTATTTGCCTAACAGTCAGTCAGCTAAGAGTGGCTTGAATAAATCCATGCTTGATGCTGCTCACGGGCAATTCGCCAACGTTCTGAAATATGTCGCATGGAAACTAGGTAAAAGTGTTTTATTTGTTGACCCCAAAGGAACTTCCCAGCACTGTTGGAACTGCCTCAACAAAGTCCCGAAAGAGTTGTCCCAACGGTGGCATTCTTGTCAATGTGGAGAATCTTTGGATCGAGATGAAAATTCAGCCAAACTCATAAGAAAAATTGGTCTGAGTTACGAAAGTGGCGGTGGAACTCCGTCACTCAAAAAAGCCTTTTAAAAAAAGGAAAAAGAAGCCTGCGGTCTAACTGTACTCAGTTGACCGTCAGGTTCGTTCACGATTGCTTTTCCAGTTCAGATTTCATGCGCTCCAGGGTTGAGTTCATTTGCTCAAACATCTGCTGGGGCGTAATCCCAAATTGATTGAGTTGGGTTTTTAACTGTTCTACCGTCATCTGAGCCATGAAGTCCTCAGACAGCTCGAAACGCTTCATAAAAATACGATAACGATCCATCATTGCTTCCATCTGAGCGATGAACATTTTCTTGCCTTCGCGATCGAACTTACCATAACTGCTGCCTAGTTTGACGAGGGATTGATAGTCGTCAAATAACAGTTTGGCTTCTTGCTGAACAATTTCTGAATCAAAAAATCCCATAGCTTTACCTAATTTTTTTATATCGAACAAATTTTGATCTAGGCAGTAAGTCCCCCTGCTTATTCAACTATGTTATCAGTTGGCGGAGGCTGCCCCTACCCTTCAAAGCGTAAAGATTAGTAGCAATGTCCGTACAGGATGGGGATGGGGCATCGGGCATTGGTCATTGGGCATTGGTCATTGGGCCTTTATAGCATTCTGACTGCTGACTGTTGACTGCTGACTGTTGACTACTAACCACGGCCAACGGCCAACGGCCAACGGCCAACTACTGACTAATGACTACTGACTACTGACTACTGACTAATGACTACTGACTACTGACTACTGACTTCTTCAAACCTTCCCGATGCGTTCTAGCGGCCAAAACCTGACTACAGCGCGGCCGATGATGTTTTGCTTCGGTAAAAATCCCCAGCGGCTGGAGTCGTTGCTGTTGTTGCGGTTGTCTCCCATGACAAAGTATTGATTTTCGGGAACCTGATAAGGCCCCCACTGGTATTTAGGAGGTTCGGCAATATATTTTTCTACCAGGGCTTTGTCGTTGAGGAAGACTAAACCTTTTTTAACGGTGATAGTTTGACCCGGTAAGCCAATGATCCGCTTGATAAATGCTTGATCTTCGGTAAATCCTTGTTCTTGCAACTGCTCCGGTGGGGAAAAGACTACAATGTCGCCAGTTTTGGGAGGTTCAAGATAGTAGGATATTTTTTCGACTACGACCCGATCGCCTATATGCAAAGTTGGTAACATAGAATCCGAGGGTATGAAGCGCGGTTCGGCGATAAATGCTCGAATCAATATTGCTAAACCCAAGGCAATAATCACTATCTGAAGATTTTCTCGCTGCGAATTCCAGGCTTTTTGCCACGAAGTGTCAGGCTTATTTTCTGCTACTTCTGTATTCAAATTATTTTTTTCAGATGTCATTTAGTTCTCCGATAATTTTATTGTTTTATCCTATAAAAAAGGCAGAGAATCTTAATTCTCCACCTTTTTTATATGCTGATTTCGAGTTATTTACGATCGCACAATTGATTCAAAATTGTACTCGCGATCGAACTTACTCAGCACCTTGGGGTAGCAATTCCCGCTTCTGGCCTTGCAACACCTTGACAATTCCATCCTCACCCACATCCACAACAGCGATATCGCCGTCTTTGATGCGGCCAGAAAGGATTTCCTCAGCCAAACTATCTTCCAACAACCGCATGATCGCGCGGCGCAGAGGCCTGGCTCCGTAACTGGGGTTGTAGCCCTCTTCCACCAGACGTTCCTTGAACTTTTCGGTAACTTCCAGAGTGATACCCTGTTCTGTCAAACGGCCGAAAACTTCTTTCAGCATGATGACAGCGATTTCCTTGACTTCCTCTCGGTTCAACTGACGGAAGACGATAATTTCGTCAAGTCGGTTGAGGAATTCTGGGCGGAAATAGTTTTTCAGTTCTTCATTAACCAAAGAACGAATGCGGTTGTAAGTAGCATCGGCTTGGTTATCGCTGAACTCGAAACCGAGGCCACCGCCACCTTTTTCAATCACCTTAGAACCGATGTTAGATGTCATAATCAGCAGCGTATTTTTGAAGTCTACGGTGCGACCTTTAGCATCAGTTAAGCGGCCGTCTTCCAATATTTGCAAAAGCATATTGAAGACATCGGGGTGGGCTTTTTCGATTTCGTCGAACAGCACCACGGTGTAAGGACGACGACGGACTGCTTCTGTCAGTTGTCCGCCTTCGTTGTAGCCGACATAACCAGGAGGGGAACCGATGAGTTTGGAGACGGTGTGACGTTCCATGTACTCGGACATATCCAACCGAATCATTGCGTCTTCGGAACCGAAGAAGTAGCCGGCCAGGGCTTTGGTGAGTTCGGTTTTACCGACGCCTGTGGGCCCGGAGAAGATGAAACTGGCGATCGGGCGATTGGGGTTTTTCAAGCCAACACGGGCGCGACGAATGGCCTTAGAAACAGCTTTGACAGCTTCTTCTTGACCAATCAAACGCTGGTGCAGGGTATCTTCCATGTGTAGCAGCTTTTCGGACTCGGATTCGGTCAGTTTGTTGACCGGGACTCCCGTCCAGCTTGCCACGATTTGGGCGATGTCTTCTTCGGTAACTACTGGCGATGGGTCGGTGTCGCCGCGGGCCGCCGAGTCGGTTTTTTTGGCTTGGGAAATAGCGCGAATTTCGGCTTTGATCGTCATTTCGCGATCGCGCAATTCTCCGGCCTTATCAAAGTCTTGAGAACGCACTGCTTCGTCTTTATCCTTGAGGACTTGGCGCAGTTCTTTGTCAAGTTCCTTGGCTGCTGGAGGAAGTTGAGAGTTAATCAGGCGGACTCTGGAACCTGCTTCGTCTACGAGGTCAATGGCTTTGTCTGGTAGGAAGCGATCGGAGATATATCGGTGCGAGAGTTTGGCTGCGGCTTCCAGGGCCGTGTCCAAGATTTTCAGCTTGTGGTGCTGTTCGTAGCGTTCCCGCAGACCAAAGAGAATCTCGATCGTCTCATCTACGGTAGGTTCGCCGACCATGACTGGCTGGAAGCGCCTTTCGAGGGCTGCGTCGCGCTCGATGTGCTTGCGATACTCATCTAGGGTGGTAGCGCCGATACACTGGAGTTCACCTCTAGCCAAAGCTGGCTTGAGAATGTTGGCTGCATCGATCGCCCCTTCCGCCGCACCAGCACCGATCAAAGTGTGCACTTCGTCAATCACTAAAATCACATTACCCGCCGTGCGGATTTCGTCCATGATTTTTTTGAGGCGTTCTTCAAATTCGCCCCGGTATTTCGTACCGGCGACCAGCAAGCCGATGTCGAGGGTGACGACGCGCTTTTCTTCGAGGATGTCTGGGATGTCGTTGTTAGCGATGCGCTGGGCCAGGCCTTCGGCGATCGCGGTTTTGCCGACTCCCGGTTCACCGATGAGCACCGGATTATTTTTGGTACGGCGACCGAGGATTTGGATTACCCGTTCGATTTCTTTTTGGCGTCCGACTACGGGGTCAAGTTTGCCATCGACCGCCATTTGAGTCAGGTTAGATCCGAACTCATCGAGGGTTGGGGTTTTGGTGCGAGCACCGCCGCCAGTGGCTGCGACTTCTGCGGTTTCGCCCAGCATCCGAATCACTTGGGTGCGGACTTTAGATAAGTCTACTCCCAGGTTTTCCAGGACTCTGGCCGCTACTCCTTCACCTTCGCGGATCAGACCCAGCAGCAGGTGTTCAGTACCTATGTAATTGTGTCCGAGTTGGCGAGCTTCTTCGAGGGACAGTTCTAGAACCCGCTTGGCGCGTGGCGTGAACGGAATTTCGACTGCTACGAAGCCCGAACCGCGCCCGATGATTTTTTCGACCTCAATCCGAGCATCTTTGAGGTTGACCCCCATTGATTTGAGGACTTTGGCTGCAACTCCGGTTCCTTCTCCGATCAGACCCAGGAGGATCTGTTCTGTCCCTACGAAGTTGTGACCCAGGCGACGAGCTTCTTCCTGGGCCAGCATGATTACTTTTATTGCTTTTTCTGTGAAGCGTTCAAACATGATTTATTCCCATCACCTGCTATGTGCCCGTTTCGAGGTCACGCTCGCTTGAGCGGGCGTTTTTAGTCGAGTGTTAACTCGTACTGCTTATTCTAGCGTGACATTCCCGACTGCTCTGCCGCACGGTCAAAGCGGTTGCAGATTCTAGGTTGCTGTTGCAGGGTGGCTTTCAACTGGGAAGACCCAAATGGTGGCTGACCTACAACCTCCCCCTAGACTGCAAGAAGATTTATGTATTGAGGATTCTAGCACAATCTTTTGGGCTGTCATGCAGGTAAAAAAGTGGTAGTTACCGAAGTGTAGGGCAGTTTTTTTACAAAAGTTATTGGTTAGATCTGCGATCGATATACGAACTTAAAAAAAATTAGGACGATCGCATGAGGCCCAGAAACCGGGTTTTTTCACGAAAATACTTAGCTGTAGCGCACAAATTTAGTGAAAAACCCGGTTTCTTTAGTCGGAATGCGTGCAGGACTGAAAGTTGGTAGTGTTGATTTGGTTAAGTGTTGTTGGTTGAAAACTGTTAGCTGAGGTGCGATCGCACCTCATCGACCACATCCTGATTTTGGTTGAGAAGTTTCTCCTTATGGCTAGTCCGTTGCGCTACATCAATCGCGTGTCTTCGCATCTCTATCACCTGAGCAATTTCACGGGATAACCTCGGTTGACGTTCCATCATCTCATTAACTTTATCTGAGTTGATCGCCATCACCTCCAGATCAATTAGGGCCCTAACCGATACCGGGCTGGGTTCCCGACTGAATAGTGCCATTACTCCAAAGAAGTCCCCCCGTGAAAGCGTTACCACCTCCAGTTCTGCGCTGCCATCGTTCCCAACAGTCATTACCGCCTCACCGGAAATAATAATGTACATAGAAAAAACGAGAGTACCTTGTTCGATCGCAGTTTCTCCAGTGCCAAAATGCTGTAATCTTGTTCCCTTGGTCAATTCATCTAAACTACTTTGATCCCTAGTAACAGGGATCAAAGCTGGAATCGAAGAAAATCCTTGACTCAGCTTGCTGGTGGTAATATCTGTCTGGCTAGCGTTCGACTCCACTGCACATTCGTATTTGTAGTGATAGAGTGTGAGATTGTTCCTCCGTGCAGCATACCAAATCCTTGTCATAAATTCGTTTTGCGCTGACTCAAGCTGTAGAAAATCTTTGACGAAGAATGCCACTTTATAAGTAATTACAAAATCATCGTAAGATATCGTTTGACAATCCGGTTTCGGGTCTGCCAAAATTCCCGGAACAGATAAAGCAGTATTGAATAGAACTTGCCTCACAACATTAGGAGGATTGTCGTAGGAGAAACCAATTTTAATATTTCCATAATGAATACTATCCGGTGCGGTGTAATTACAAATCACTTCTTTTCCCAACAACTGATGCGGCACGATATATACTTGACGATCTGCCGTCAGCAAACGAACAGCCCGCCAGTTCATGTCAATCACCTGACCTTCAAATTCCCCAATTTTCAGCCAATCCCCCATCCCAAAAGGGCGCTCAAATAACAGCATAATTCCGGTCAAGACACTGCCCAAGGGGTCTTGCAGTGCTAACCCAATGACGATGGAGGTAACGCCCAATGCCGTAGCTAGTCCAGCCAAGTCAGCTCCCCAAACTTGCGAAAGGACGATCGCTCCCCCTACCAGAATAGAAATCACCCGGCAAAGGTCAACCAGTAGTTTGGGCATCCGTCCCCGCCAAGATTCCTCTTCTGCCTGCTCGAACAACAGTGCGTTAATTAGGGAGAGTAGAGCATTGATGACACATATCCAAAACAGTGTTTCGAGAACCTTAACCAGATTCCCTTGCGGCTCGAACTTGAAGACATCTCGAACAAAAACCATGACCGCAAATGATGGTAATACGAGGTTTTTTACTGTCTGCAAAGTAGATGCTATAGGATTTTTTTGCCGCTTTAATCGCTGAATAATTTCTCCCAATATCATCACTAGCAGTGGAAACCCAACGCCTAAAACCAATGCCCACCTTAACCAAGGTTCTTGCCAGTTCAAGTTACCCATTTGAAAACATCTCCAACTACACACTGTTTACTAGACTCCTGGAGTCAAGCTATTGTTTAGAAAATCCTAAGTCAGGTTTTGAGCAACCTGAGAATTATTTAATGATTCCGATGCTCCTGTTCCTGATGGCGGTTGTATTTGAGTTGCCAAGCAGAAAAGGATTTCTTGTCTCTTTCCTCCAGGATCTCCACCCTCTCGAACTCGTAGAGGTCTGACAAGCGATCGCGAACATATTCCGAAACCAAAATACTACCGGGCGGAGAAGCCGACTTCAGGCGATGAGCAATATTGACAGTTTCCCCCCAAACGTCATATATGTAGCGACTTTTGCCCACAATACCTGAAATCAAATCCCCGGTATTGATCCCAATTCGCAGATCCAGATTCAAGTTGCGTTCGTAGTTAAAGCGACGCACGTGGGCCAGCATTTCTAAGGCACAGTCGATCGCCCGCTTGTCGTTATCCAGACGAGAAACCGAGAGGCCGCAGACTGCCATATATCCATCACCAATGGTTTTAATTTTCTCCAAACCATGTTTATCTGCCAAGTCATCGAAGGCATCAACCAACTCATCCAGTAGAAAAACCACATCTTTCGCGCTCAAGGCTCCAAAGAGGTTGCTAAAGCGGTGCAAATCCGTAAACAAGATGCTGACATTGGAAACAGGGTCAGCGATGACACCCTCTCCCTGTTTGATGCGTGTGGCAATCTTAGGTGGCAGCAGCAGGTCAATCAGACCTTGGTTCTCAGTGTTTTGTTGTTCAACTTGTCGGATGTGGCTTCGCAGTCCGTACAGCTTGTCGTTGAAAGACCTCGCCAAATCGGCAAATTCATCTCGCGTTCCCGATTCCACCATCATCTTCCCGTTACCAGACTCCACATTTTGCGTGGTGGTGATTAAGCGATCGATCGGCTTGACAAACAGCCTCGCTAACCACATCGCCACTAAGGTGACAAGAACTACGATCAGAGCCGCGGAAATGACTACCTCCCGTTGAAATGTGCTAATGGGAGCAAAGGCTTCACTAATATCTATTTCAGCACCGATCGCCCATCGCAAGCCATCAATTTCTAAAGGCTCATAGGCACCCAAGACTTCACTGCCCCGATAATCCTTGTTGCGAATCAGTACGGATTTGCCAAATAATGCCTGTTTCACGCCGTCAACATCCACAGGTAACAGCAGAATGGTCGTATCAAGTTCGCGGATTTTTTTGACTGTCGATTCAGGCAGCCCGCTCTCCCTGAGTGATTCTGTAAACTTTTGTCCGTCTTCAATCAAGAATCGCGATTTCGATCGCATCAGTCCATCTTGTCCCACCAGATAAGTTTCCCCAGTATTGCCCAATCCGTTCTCCTTCCATTTACCGTGACCGTTGACAATGTCGCTGAGCCGCTCCGCAGGAAGCTGAAACGCCAAGACACCAATCATCTCCGCTCCATCAAAAATGGCAGAAGCGACAAAAGCCGATGGCTGATTGTAAGAATAAATGTAAGGTTGGAAGTCAACAATTTTTACATAAGCCGTGCTATTGGAGCGACGAGCATCTTTAAAGGCCTGGACAAGGTTGCTATCAGCAACAGGTCCTTCAAGTAGATTAGTACCGATGTCACCCTCATTAGAAAGCAGGTAAACCACATTCCCCTGCAAATCAATTAGGTACATATCGTAGTAACCGAAACGTTCCGCAATTTTGGTAAATTTCGGCTTGAACCGAAGGTTGGTGCGGCTATAATTACTGCCGTCTTTCGGGTCATCTAGCTTGTACTTCTCACCCATCGGATAGGGATTATTGGCTAGGTAGTGATATTGGAGATAACGGGCTGCTGAGGTTTTAGGCCTGAAGGTTTCAGCGATGGGCGCAGCATCTATCGTCTTCTTAAGTCGTGGCACAAACTCATTGCGGTAGAATCCATCGATTTTGTCATCATAGGTCTTGGGTATGTTGACCGCATTTAGTTCCTCAAAAGCCTGCTTGTACCCTTTCATGGCACTGATGACCATTTCAGCATCGCTAAGGGTTTGGGTGTGGTTAATGATAAATTCAAAATATCGCTGGACTTGATCGGTTCTGATTCCCCGCAGACTGGTTAACTGGTTAAATACTCGCTGCTCCAGGAGCTGTTGCCCCGCTCTGGAGCAAATAAGGGTACTGGCAAACATCGAGCCAAGACTGACTACTAGCAGCATGGCTATTAGCTTGGTACGGACACTGAATCGATTGAGTTGACCGAGATATCGCATAATCCTGTTCGTGAGCTGGATCTAGTTTATTTTTGGGCTGGGAAAGGGAACCCTGAGAATGAATATTATGGCCGTCTTATTTCACTTTTGCTTGATTTCTTTGCAATCCCAGACATGATAGTACCCAATGTGTCCTGAAGCGCCGTCTGTAGGGCTTAAAATCTACTATTTTCACATACCCAGTTCCCTTAGCCTGTCGGGCGGCTTTGACTGCGGATGCTAGGTTACTCTCGTTTTAGGGGCCGTTGGTGAAGTTTGTGGTAAAATCTGTTTCTTTAAAAACCGTGTAGACAACGGTTCCTTCGGGATCGATCAAAAACATATCCTAAGTAACCGTATTTTTCAACTATATTGCGAAAAATCGGGTGGTAGCGGGCGTGAATGACATGAAAACTGGTTACACAGGTATTTTAGGCTCATCGTCATTCAATAGCCCCTCACGCAGTTGATGGTACGATCGCTCTAGAGATGACAAATCAATATCTGCACTAGATGTTCCGTTGTACTCAAAAGGATTGTCAATGTCGTAGACCAGCAACAACAAATACATGAATGACGTAAAAAGAAAACATGAAACAATCAAATTGGTATTAAAATCGTCGGTACGGGTTATTAACAAAGCACTGCTTGAGGCAATTATCAGAACATGCAGCAATCCATAGGCGGATGCCAGAAAGTCGGTATCACGAATCCTTTGAATTCGATCGATCATAAGACGAATCTTTGCCTGTTCACCTTGAAGGCGACTTATCGAAGGAATTTCGCAAAACTTGGAGAATTCAGCCAGTAATTGATTGAGGTTTGTAACGGCATTCTCCACTCTGATGAATGGCTGACCCTGTTTCAAACAGAGTAGGACTGATTTTAGGATCTCAGCTAACCCTTCTGTAAGTAGGGTTGGGTCATAGTCGGGCTTACGGGCTGCAATGAACAAATTCGTATCTTGAATCGTTTCAACCGCATTCGCAATCTGCGCGGGCATATCTTCACTGGTACGGTAATCATTCAGCGTCCCGTTCAGCATAAACGCCAAGATGAACGTTACCGCCGCTAACAGAGAACCTACCTGACTATCGAACTTACCAATTTCCCACTGCATCTGATGAGCGATCCATTTTGCTAAGCAAAATAGCGCTGTTAGGGGAAGAACTTTGAGTAAGATTCCCCACTTTGACATATCGGTAAAAGTTCTGAAATTCATTACGTTTATCCTTTACTAAGCTGTTCGGCATTTAAACTTAGGGGCGTAGGGTGCGTCAGTATTATCAGGTTTTCCGTTTCAGCGTAAGGGTTCTAGCTGACGCACCCTACTAGCCTCGTTACTGGTTTAAATGGAGAACAGCTTATTCGCCGATAATCATTTAGACAAATACGACTGACGTAAATGCCAGACGATTTCACGCCGCATTTCGCTGAGAATCCGCTGTCCCCGTTCACAATGTTCTAGCTTGATGTCATCGACATAGAACCGCACCAGCGTCTCTCGCGTGTAATCTCCATTCAGGTCATTGATCCAGATTTTGGGGTCTTGCCATTCATTGCGTGAACTCTTGAAGTTTTCTCGCAACCATTCGCGAAAGCCTTCTACCAGATCGTCTAATCGCGTTTCTAACCCTTTGGGATTACTGATTGCCCAAAACAGCTTGTTGACTTTGATCTTCAACAAATCAATCTTCTGTTCCCACTCTTGCTTCAACATTTGCTGGTCTTCTTGAAATAGGTCAGGGTCTTTCAACCAGTATTGATACCAACGGCGTATCAGCCCAATCAACGTACTATCGGATACTGTTCCCGTAGCTTCACCGATCGAGCGTCTGCGACGGTCATGTCGATCGGACTTTTTTGATTCCATTCCAATCTTTTGACAAAGTTCCAGATAGTATGCTTGCACTGTTCGCCGCTCCTCTATATCTAATCCGCCCCTTTCTAATTGGGAGATGATATCGGCTAGGTGCGCCAAACCCATTTCAATCTCAGCTAGTATAGTATTCACCTCAGACTCAGCTAACAAGCGTTGCAGTCCCGCCTCTCGCTTCTGTTGCGCTTTTACCCCTGGTATAGAGTAACCATAAAACTGGTCAATCAATTCTAACTTCTGGTGAATTTCGCCCATGGTATCGGGGTGCGCCAGCACGACTTTTTCAATCATGGAGATGGCTAGAGCCGGGGCAACATCTGCTTTGATGGGGATGGAGATCGTGTAGTAGTAATGATTGGTCGGACGGCTGAGGTTAATAATGTTCTGCCCTTCAAACGCGGCATTGGGGATGTAAATTTGTGAGTGCGTGTCAATGAGATACAGTTCGGTTAATCGCAGCCCAATGTGTTTAATCACGCCTCTTTTACCGTTGGCTAGCTCAATCACATCCCCAAAGCGAAACGGTGTATCGATGAGCAAGACTAACCCACTGAAGAAGTTTGCCAGAATATCTTTTAGCGCAAACCCCAAGATAAAACTCAATCCTCCGATTGCAACTAACAAACCTTGGATGTCAACACCTAACGCTTGGAGAAACAGTAGTCCACCCACCAAGTAAACAATTAAAGGGAGAACATTTTGTAGGATGGGAGCGAGAACATCATCCCACATTGCCTCGGAGCCTTCGGAATACTGCCTAAAAGCATAGGTCAGAACCTCGGCGATCAATTGAACTACCCAAAAGGCGACGACAAGGATCAGAAAAGCGGTCAATCCTCGTTGGAACCAAGTAATGTAACTTGTAGGAGTGACAGATAGCTTCAGCAATGCCAGCCTCAAACCGATCGCGACCGCAATCAGTATCAGTGGCGTTTCTGAGACGTTGAGTGCAACTAACGGTAGGTCGGAGGTCAATTGACGGAAAACCCTCCGCAAAATACCAAACAGTAGGTAGAGAACAATAACGACAACACCAAGAATGCCGAAGTTAAGCAAAAATGCATCCCATCCTGGAGCAGGCAAAATAGCTAACAGAAACGTAGAACTGCTGATCGTCGTCATTTGGAAACCGGCTCCATAGATCCGTATAGTATGTAAAAAATGGTGCTTGACATAGTTTTATATAAGTGCTAATTAATGAAAGGGATGATCTTTCAAAAATAGAAATATAAAAAAACTAAAACAAGCATTTAGCTGCTGGATTTGCTAGAGAAAACTTCTCGATCGCCACGAAGCAGAGTTGCTTCACAGCCACCACGAAGCAGAGCTGCTTCACAGCCTATCATAAATTTTTCTGTTTGATATTTGTTTCACCTCTGATGTCTGATGAATGAATCCAATAAAACGACGATGGCGATCGCCTCATTACTTGTCGGTGTAGTCGCCATATCTTTTGGCTCTATCTTCATTAGATGGAGTGAAGCTGAACTCAGCCCCAATGCTACAATATTTAATCGCCTTTGGCTAGGTAGTGTCGTCTTCGGGCTGTGGCAAGGATACAAGGCGATACGTCAGAGACTTTCTGGTGACAAACCTGTTCAACAGCACTCATACACCAGTCAGGAGCTTTTGCTATTGCTGGGTGCTGGGATTTTTTTTGCTGCCACCTTATCCTTTGTAGCTTGGTCGCTGACTCAGACCAGCATCGCTATCTCGACAATCCTGCATAATCTCGCCCCGATATTTACCAGCTTAGGAGCGTGGTTGTTATTCGGTCAAGGCTTTAACCGCCAATTTCTGATTGGGATGGTCGTCGCCATTGGGGGAGCGATCGCCATTGAAATCGAGCAGATCCAAATCGCCACTGGTGAAGTCACAGGAGGCATAGCAGCCATCCTCTCTGCGGTTTTCTTGGGTGCATACCTGCTGGTGATAGAACAACTGAGAACCAAATTTGACCCGATCACAATTCAGTTGTGGGTTTGTGCGATCGCTACTTTCTCCATCTTGCCCATACTTGTGTTCACTGGCGATCGGCTTTTTCCTTCTTCAGTGAATGGGTGGCTGTTCGTCATTTTTCTTGCCCTCGTCTGCCAAGTTTTAGGTCAGGGACTTTTAACATATAGCGTTGCCCAGTTGTCCTCAGTGGTTGTCTCCTTAGTACATTTGTTAGAGCCAGTATTTAGCAGCATTTTGGCTTGGGCAATATTTGGGGAAAAGTTAAGTTTCTCGAATGGGGTAGGTTTTGTCCTAGTTCTCATCGGTGTATACCTAGCCGTATCTAGCCAAGCTGCTGTCGATATCCGGCTTGCATCAGCTAGAGAGCGGGTAGTCACCATTAGACATCTCCCATAATTATTGTGGAACAGGCATCCCTTCGACTTCGCTCAGGGCACCGCCTGCCTGTTCAAGACTCGCTTTTTGGGAGATGTCTATTACTGTTTGTTTCAACGGCAACTGAACAAGACTTGGCTCAAAAAAAATCTACACAACTAGATGTCAACACATTTGTTAAAAAGTATGACAGCCAAACTGGAATTAGCAGAGCAACCGTTGTCCAGAACACCAACTTGGATCGCAACAGCTTCATTATTTGCCAGCCTAATCCCCCTATCTTTAGCACCAATCCTGGTCAAATTGTGCGAACGAGAAATAGGTTCAAATGCCGTAGCATTCCATCGTGGCTGGATCGCTGCCATCGTCTTTGGGTTGTTGAGCGGACTTGAGGCTTGGGAGCGCCAAAAATCTGATAACCAACCCGTAGAACAGAAGCCTTTTACGAGACGAGAATTGGGGCTATTGGTAGCATTGGGAACTTTCGGAGCGACCTACTTTCTCCTATGGTCTTTGTCGCTGACTAAAACCAACGTTGCCAACGTTACGTTATTTTGTGGTTTGAACCCACTGTTTGTCGGTTTGGGGGGGTGGTTGTTATTAGGTCGGCGCTATAACAGCAGATTCATTATTGGCATGATCATGGCACTGGGGGGAGCGATCGCTATTGGATTGGAGGACGTGCAGTTCGCTACTGACCAAGTACAAGGTAATGCCCTCGCCTTGCTATCGGGGATTTGTTTTGCTGCGTATCTGATACTGCTAGAACTGCTACGAGAACGATTTACCACGGCAACCTTATTGCTGTGGCGCTGCGCCTTCACGACTATGTTTGCGTTTCCCGTCCTCGCACTCGCCGAAGAAACATTGTTTCCCCATTCCTGGATGGGGTGGTTTTTCGTAATTTTGCAAGCCATCTTGTGCCAAGTGTTGGGTCAAGGACTTTTGGCTTACAGCCTCAGCCAACTGTCGTCAGGGTTCGTCGCCGTCACGCTGCTTTTCGAGCCAGTCCTTGCCTCAATCTTCGCTTGGGTAATTTTCTCTGAACGCTTAGGTTTCATTGACTTGGTGGCGTTTGTCGTGATTTTATGCGGTATCTATGTAGCTCAATCGAGTCAATCTGCTGTTAAAGAAACCAGCGAGGTAGCGTAATTAATGCGCGATCGCTATGATTGTCACTTTGGGGACAGTATCAAACTAGGCAACAACTATAGCAATCCTAAATCATTTGTGAATTTCTTACTCCCGGACCTTAGTAAGGGGAGGGTTGGGGTGGGGTAAAAATATTTATGACTCATTTAGGATTGCTATAGAGTCGCGGTATGAGATTGTTTTTAGTTCTCAGCAGAGTTACTATGAGATTTTTGAGCAAGCTGGTGTAAGCTGGAAAAAATCTCAAAAACGTAACCCTAAAACAGATCCTGAACTGGTCAAAAAAAAACCAAAGAATTGACCGAATGGCTAGAAGCTCATCGCCAAGAAATCGAATTAGGTAAATTGGTAGTTTTGTTTCAAGATGAATGTCATCTGCTTTGGGGAGATATCTGTGGCTATGTTTGGGGCAAGAAAAATGAAAGAGTGTCAGTCCCAATTGTGAATGAGAAAGAGCGACAGACTTACTTTGGCTCCGTAAATATTGCGACTGGTCAATGTCTGGTTCAGGCATATCCAAAAGGAAATGGAGAACATACTATTGAATATTTAAAGTATCTGATAGACCAATATAAGGACAAGCGGATAGCATTAATTTGGGATGGTGCTAAATATCATTATTCAGCAGAGGTGAAAGACTTTTTATCAGTGGTGAATAATGGTTTAGATGAATCTGATTGGAAAGTCACTTGTTTGAGATTTGCACCCAACGATCCGACTCAGAATCCAATTGAAGATATTTGGTTACAAGCTAAAAAATGGATTAGAGAGTGCTATCATATGTGTAAGACATTTGCTGCCGTCAAATATATATTTAAGTTAGTTACTCATTATCAGATATTTGATTTTCCCAAGCTTCACAGTTATGGTAACTTCTCACAAATCATATAGGATTGCTATAGATAGATTGATGGTATGATATCAGCTTTTTGTAGAGACGCTTGGGTGTCGCGTCTCTAGAATTTATGAGAAATGTAGACCAGGAATGGTCATCGCCTCAGAAAATGTTGTAAAGATAATATGACGTTTTTCCGTGAGCCCACGATTCCCTTCTACGGGCGATCGCCATATCATTTATTCTGTCTGAGGTTTTGGGTAGATAGTTTATTTTTTTCTCACAAAAACATCGCTTTCTTCGAGAGGATACGCCACTTGACTTAAGGCAGTGCAGGAAACACGCCACGGGTGGTTTGCCCTTACAACAATTACACAATTCATTTAGGATCGCTATAATTTAATTATGCTCCAACTGGTGATGCAGCAGCAGAGACGACGTTCAGGTTGGCAACCAACCCATAGGTTGATACATACTCTTCTAACTCTGCTAAATCGACAGTGCCATTTTTATCGCTGTCAAGAATGTTGAAAAGATAATCAGTGACGTAGCTTCTAACTTCTTCAGAGCTGCGTTCGCCTGTGGTCATATCTTCGATTAGCCCTAACAACTCCATAATCTCAGTTCGATCGAGCGACTTACTTCCATCCGTATCCAATTGCAGGAACAGCTTTTTAACATCTTCTGTTGCCACTCTCGAAGAACGCAGTGTTTCTCTGAGTATGTCATTGCTGAAGGAAGTCATAAACAGGATCTGTTCGATGAGTGGGATGCAGAAAAAGCCCAGCGATGCCCAAAAAACTGCATATTTCACATCCGAAGTAGTTGCACTAACTCCGATGAAAAGAGCGGCCCAAAGGAAAAAGTTTGGGTTCACAAGTAGGATATAAGCATCCTGAGATTCTGCCTTACTTAGCTTGCCTTTTGTCAATACTGAGGTTAATGTAGCTGCTACGCGCATCGAGACAAAGACCAAAGTTGCAATTGCCAGTTGTTGCAGACAAGCTAGGGATCGCGCTGTATCTGTTGAGGAAAATATATCGCTGAGGAATGTTGCCGGAGTAAACTGAAACCCGGTTGCCAAGGCCATGAATGCAACAGCCAGCACACCGATAAATTTCCAGTTTTTACTGTGGTGGTTTGATTCTACTGGAGATTTGTCGCGCCAAAATTGGGCGATCGCACCCGGTATTGCCAGACCTAAAATTAGAATGATACCGAAAAAGATCAGGCTGTCAACATTAATGGGTAAATTAGCAACCTTTAATGTCGCTAGCAGCGCCAGAGGCGCAACGATTGATAGCGTTCTTGACAACAGGGCTGAGGGATAAAGATTACCGCCCCAAAGCACGGATAAAACTGGGGAAGTCAAGGCTGGCGGAACCATCCAAAACAGCACCCACAAAACTTTGTACAAATCGGCTTCGCTTTGATACAAAAATCCCGAAAATATTAATAACAGCCCAATTATCCATCGCACTGCCATCCACCCGTAAACTAGATACTTCACAGTTGAAGTTACTTTACGTTTACTCGCTGCAAAGTCAATGTCTAGGTAGGTATAAAACGTTGAGGCAGCCAGACACGCAACAATTATTGCTCGAAATAGCGCTGACGGAATCCCTCCTGCTGCGGCGGTGATTGCCCCTACCAAACTTCCCAGCAAGAAGGCGGTGGCATAGATCAAAATAGCCCACATAATTGAAAGATCGTTGAGTTCTTTTCGCAGGGCTGCTGTCCCACCCGATTCCTTGTCGCGAAACTTGACGAGTTCCACACCACTGAGAGCTTTACCATTGGGTAGTTTCAGGTGTTTATAAGCTGTCGGTGGTAAGCCACTTAAATAAAGTGCTAGAGGCTCCAATACATATTGGTGGCACACTACGAGAACAGTTTCTCCCCGTTCCAAGTGCGGTACAATTTTGTCTTCGTAGAAACGGGCAGCGCGAAAGTAAACTTGGGAAATCTTTTCGCCTGCTGGGGGTGCTTCGTTGTGTGAGTGCAACATTTCCTCGAAGCCTTCGTAGCCCAGGGCTAGACGCAGCAGATTTAGGTTGCGACCCGCAAAAATGCCAAAGGATTTTTCGCTAATTCGATGGTCGATTTGAACAGGGATATCGGGCGACTTTAGGGCTTGACTTTCAGCAAGGGCGATTTCACAGGTTTGCCGCGCCCGTCTCATGTGGGAGACATATACTGCATCAAACTTTGTACCTTTTTTCTTGAGGTCAACACCGGCACGGCGTGCCTGCAACCGGCCAAAGGAGGTGAGGTCAACATCCAGAACTCCCGCAAAAATGTTGCGTTCGTTACTGGTACTTTCACCGTGACGAATGAAGTAAACACGTCCTAGTTCTTCTGCATTGAATTCTGTTTGTGAATTCGCAGAAGTTTCTGTGGCTGCATCCGGGAATGTATCGGCTGCTGCGATCGCTCCTTTTTCGGTACTTTCTTCTACCTGGTCATCTAAGTTCCTAGTATTCATGATTCACTTTAGCCTTAAACAGGATTTAGATTCTTTTCTCAGCTTGAAGTTTCACAACTTCAATTCAGATTATTTAAAGATATGTGGCACTATATCATGACAACATGGTCTTTGACAGTGCTCAGTTATACAGGGATTTTCAAGTTTGTGGGTATGCGAAACCGGGTTTCTGGGGTGTACTCGATCGATCTGAAATTTGCTGTAAATTTACAATTATCTCCTAAACCCGCCTCTACCAAATCTGGGCGGTGTCTTTTTTTTACAAAAATTATTAATTAGAGGCACAATTTATTTCACTCACCCGCATCTATAACTCAAAATTATCGATCGCCCAATGCCATTTTTTCTGATTCAGTCGATCGCACATCTGCACTTTCTCAACCGCCAAATATTGCTGAAATTCCGGTTTTTCCAGACCGCTGCGCCACATTACCAGAGCATCTTCTCCAGTGTCTTCGTAGTATCGTTTCCGCCGTCCAGCCTCTTTAAAACCAAACTTTTTGTACAGGGAAACTGCGGCTAAATTCGATTCCCGCACTTCTAAAGTTGCCCGTTCTAATTGTCTGTCACAAGCCGATTTTAGTAAAGCCAAAAGCAGAGCTTGTCCCAAGCCCTGACGTTGAAACTGAGGATGAATTGCCAACATGATAATGTGAGCTTCCTCTAAAATTGCCCACAAACAACCGATACCGATGAGAGTTGGGGGAACCTGTAGGGGCGGTGTCCCCGTGCCCGCCCGGTTTTGTAGGGGCGGTGTCCCCGTGCCCGCCCGGTTTTGTAGGGGCGGTGTCCCCGTGCCCGCCCCATCCCAGGTCCATAAACCTAATAAATCGCTATTAGGACTCTCTAACTCGCGCCTGTAGCCTTCGATCGCCCAAATTCCTCCAAAACAGAGGCGATCGAGTTCTACGGCACTAGGCAGGTGTTCTGGGGTCAGAGGTTTAATTTCGAGAAAACGCACAGGGGATTTTAGATTTTAGAATTACTCAAAAGCATTAATCTGGGCGCTGATGACCCAATTGCTTGCGGTCAATTGTACACTGGGAAAGACTGTAAAGATAGTTATGGCGCGATGGTATTAACTCAATCGATCGGGGTAGAATCTGGACTCCAGTATCTGTCCGAGTCTCAACAACCCAGGGAAAGTCGATCGCCCAATCAAGAACTGTTACCACTGACAGCCAGTGTTAACATTCGCGATCGTTTAGAAATAGGAGGCTGTGAGGTGACAGCTTTGGTGGAGCAATTTGGCTCGCCACTGTACATCTTAGATGAAGAAACGCTGCGGGCGACCAGCCGCCAGTACAAACAGGCTTTTGAAAAATTCTATGCGGGTTCTTCTCAAGTGCTCTATGCTTCTAAAGCTTGGAGTTGTTTGGCAGTTTGCGCGATCGCGGCTTCGGAAGGTTTAGGCATAGATGTGGTATCTTCTGGAGAAATTAAGACAGCACTACAAGCTGGTGTGAATCCCGACAAAATCTACTTTCACGGGAATAATAAATCCCGCACGGAAATCGAACTAGCTGTCACCAGTGGCTGCACCATCGTCGCAGACAATTGGTGGGATTTAAAGACTCTAGCAGAGTTGGGAAAATTGGGTGTCTCTCACAAAGCAGGTGAGCCGACACGAGTTATGGTTAGGTTTACCCCAGGAATTGAGTGTCACACTCACGATTACATTAAAACTGGTCAAATCGACAGTAAATTTGGCTTCGATCCCAACTCTCTGGGTGAAGTTTTTAAATTTATCAGCGAGCAGCCGTCGTTATCGTGCGTGGGACTACACGCTCACATCGGCTCTCAGATTTTTGAAGTGCAACCTCATCATGATTTAGCCGAAGTCATAATTGAGGCCTTGACAAAAGCACGTAGTTATGATTTGCCAGCGACAGAAATTAATATTGGCGGCGGGTTGGGCATTCGCTATACTGAAACGGACGATCCTCCTAGCATTCAAGATTGGGCACAGACAATTTGCTCCGCAGTGGTAGCAGCCTGCGATCGACACCACTTGCCATTACCTAAATTGCTTTGCGAACCAGGGCGATCGCTCGTAGGTACAGCCTGCGTCACAGCTTATACCGTGGGCTCTGAAAAAGTCATTCCGGGAGTGCGGACGTATTTATCAGTGGATGGCGGTATGTCGGACAATCCACGTCCAATTACCTACCAATCAGTTTATCGAGTCCTCGCAGCCAACAAAATGTCTGCTCCCTTAACGGAAACAGTGACAGTTGCTGGCAAACACTGCGAATCAGGCGATATTGTGATTAAAGATGCTAAATTGCCAAAGTGTCAGCCCGGAGATATCCTTGTGGTCACGGCTACAGGAGCATACAATTACAGCATGGCTTCTAATTACAACCGAGTCCCCAGACCGGCGGCGGTTTTGGTGAACAATGGGGAAGTTAACACGATCGTACAGCGGGAAACTGACGAGGATTTGCTAAGGTTTGACCGTCTTCCTGAAAGACTCGGTGTTAAAAAGTAAAAAGTAAAAAGTAAAAAGTAAAAAGAAAGATAATTAAAAAGGAATTTTTGACTATCGTCTTTTAAATTTTGATTTTTTGCTTGTTCAGTCACGCGATTGGAATAACAACTGTTCATGGTTCACGGGTTCGAGTGCATCATAGTTCGCGGTTCACAGGCGGTAAGGTTCGATGAACCATGAACAATCAACAATCTGGCTATGACTTTGGCCTTATTCAGTCCTTATTGATTCAGGCGATCGATATTGGATTGGTATTTGCTCTTGCGTATTTGGTGCTCGTCATTGTTGGGGAGCGCCGGACGCTGTGGATGGTACGGGGATTTATTATTTTGATGCTGGCGGCGGCGGTGAGCAACTGGGCTGGATTGAGACTGTTGCACGTTGCCCTCAACAGCTTGGTGACAGGTTCGGCTGTGGCAATGGCGGTAATATTGCAGTCAGAATTTCGCCGATTTCTGGAACAATTGGGTCGGGGGGAAATTAGACAATTGTTTGGACGCGATCGCCGACCTACTCCTGAACCGGATAGCGTAATAGATGAAATTGTGGACGCAGTAAAAGAACTTTCGCAAAACCGCACGGGCGCTTTACTAATTGTAGAAACAGATGCTCCGATCGACGATCGGGATTTTTCAGTTCCGGGAGTGAAGCTGAATGCTGAAGTATCTAAGGAATTGTTGCAGACTATTTTTCAACCACAAACTTTGCTCCACGATGGGGCTGTTTTGATTAGAGCTTCGCGGATCGTGTCGGCTGGGGTAATTTTGCCCCTATCCGATCGCAGCGCGTCGCGACAGTTGGGAACCCGCCACCGGGCGGCAATGGGAATCACCGAACGGGTGCAAGCTTGCGTGTGCGTGGTGGTGTCTGAGGAAACGGGTTCTATTTCTTTAGCCTTTATGGGAACTCTAAATCGACCTTTGACAAGCAACAAATTGAAAGAGTTGCTGGAGGCGAAGTTGTTTCCGTCGGAGGGAGAAAGAACTGTCACCCCAATTCCGATCGGTCATCTCGGACGCCAGATAGGATTGAAGGGATGGACACTTTTAAAGCAGATACTGCGCCGTTCGTCATCGGCTAATCGGGAGAAAAAATGAGTCAAGGAATTTGCTTGCAAGAACTGCCGGAGGATCTGGAACAAGAACGGCTGCCTAAGCACATAGCGGTGATTATGGACGGGAACGGTCGCTGGGCAAAGAATAAGGGGTTGCCGAGGATTGCGGGCCACCGTCGAGGGGCTAGCGTGCTTAAGGAATTGCTGCGCTGTTGCAAAGATTGGGGAATTCCAGCTTTGACGGCCTATGCTTTTTCCACGGAAAATTGGGGTCGGCCGGCCGGGGAGGTGGATTTTTTAATGAGTCTGTTTGAGGGAAAGTTGCGACAAGAATTGCGGGAAATGGTGGACGAGGACGTGCAAATCCAATTTATGGGGAATTTGCAGGCTTTGCCCATGTCTTTGCAGGCGGAAATTGAGCGTTCGGTGGCTGCAACTCAACATAATCAGGGAATTCGGTTTACGGTGGCGACGAATTACGGGGGGCGTCAAGAGATTGTGCAGGCCTGTAGGGCGATCGCGACTCAGGTGCAGGAGGGTAAGTTGCAGCCTTCTGACATTGATGAGGTTTTATTTAAACGCTATCTGTATACTGCGGATGTTTGCGACCCGGATTTGTTGATTCGGACGAGTGGGGAAATGCGATTGAGCAATTTTCTGTTGTGGCAAATGGCGTATTCGGAAATTTATATTACTGAGACGCTATGGCCTGATTTTGATCGATCGGAGTTTCACCGCGCTTTGTCTACTTATCAGAAACGCAGCCGCCGATTTGGGAAAGTCTAACGATTTTGGATTTTAGATTTTGGATTTTAGATTAATTGATTGATTAGCTATCTCCAAAAAAGCTAGTTTTGAACAGGCAAGATGCCTGTTCCACAAGCATTATTGGAAAGGTGAATGTACAGAATAAATGCAGCATAAATGCAGATTTTTGTCTGTATTTCCCACCTTAAAATCTATTCTTCAATCCAAAATCTAAAATCTAAAATCAAATCAGGGCCCAGAAAAAACAGCTGCTTCAATGTCCTGACGCGAGAGGGAATATTTGAAGAAGCGCTGAATATCTTGGCCGTCGTTTCCGGCATTGATGTAGCGGATGGTGAGTTGGTCAATTTCCAGGGCGAGTTCTGCTTTCCATGCAGGTCGATCGATGTTCCAGCAGTGGAGCTCCCGCAGGTTTTGCTCGCAGCCGCGGCTTTTTAGCCACTGCTCGATTTCTGGGAGTGGATGGTTGTACAAAGGGGTGTCAGCCGAAGGAAGAGTCATAAGGAATGGGGAATGGGGAATGGGGAATTGGGAATGGGGAATGGGGAATGGGGAATTGGGAATGGGGAATTGGGAATTGGGAATGGGGAATGGGGAATGGGGAATTGGGCAACCGCCCTGGCCCCAAGGGGGGAATGAGGGAGGGAATTGGGAAAACAGTGGTTAATTTTTAATTTAGAACTTTTAGTTGTCAATTACCACGAATTAGCCCGATTGCGATCGCCAGCATCAAACATCCGATTAAAGTAGCCCCCAGGATAAACAGGGCAAATATTTCTCCAGGAGAAAGGGGCCTATCCGTGGGATCGAGGTAAGTCGAGTTGAAATTTTTTGCCCGCGATTGGGAAACGGGAGTATCGAAGCCAGGGGGCTGCTGAATCACGTTCATGCGAGAATAGCCGATTTTGAGGTCGTAGGCGAGGCGGCGTTCTGGGTTGCTGAGGGTGGCGTAGGCGTTGTTAAGCTGCTGAAATTTGGCGGTAGCGACTGTGGGTGGCAAGTCGGTGGTATCGGGATGGTAGAGTTTACTCAGTTCCCGGTACGATCGCCGAATTTCGATGGCGGATGCGGAAGGATGCAGCCCTAATAAGCCGTAGTAACTAGAACCCAAGGGGGCTTTTCCTGGTATTTTCTGACTTGTGCTGTTGGCTTTTGCCTCGTTCGGAGTCACCGAGAGCGCCTCTGGGCTTGTGGTTGATAATTTTTGATTATTTTAGCCCAGAGTTGAGGGTTGCGCCACTGTTTGTGATGTCGAGGGGTTGATGGTGGGTTTGATATTTCTGACTCACGGAGCGATCGGGTAAACTCCACACTGGGGATATTTTGTGCATATTTCAGTTGCTCTGCCCAATTACTTTAAACTATGAATCGCCCCGCAAATTCCCTATATCCTCCACGCTAAGCCCGGTAACTTGGCTAATCGTGGCATTATCTAGCTGTGAAAGTAATTGTCTGGCGATCGCCAACTTCTCTTCTCGCTTGCCTTGTTCTATGCCTTGTTCGATGCCTTCCTGAACAGCTTTAATAATCGCCCCCTGTTGGTCATAAATAAACTGTTCTCTTCTGTCCAAATCTTCCAATTCCTCGCGGCTTAATCTGGCTTGATTTGCAATATCAAAAGCTTGATGTATTTCCGGTATACTATCCATTGTTTCTGGGACTGATGTCAAACTTCTCGCATTTTTCATGAAATAAATCCATTTATCTGCCAGAGTTTCCAGTTGGTCTTCTTGTTTAGTAAATTTCGGTAACTCTACAAACACTAAATCCAGGTCGTTTTCGGGATAAGTAAAATTTTTATCTACCTCTTTGTACACAAATCTCGAAATCAATTCTTCGCTGTTAGGAAACATGGCAAAATCTGTAATGGTCAAAGCAATCACTGGCTTCAACAGTCGATAACCTTGGGCTGCTTGTAATTGGAAAGCATAAGTCTTAGCTGCATTGTAAAAAACCCGCTTCCCAAAAGACTGGACGTTGAGCACTTGCATTTCAATAATTACTAAAGTGCCATTATTGAGCTTGGCTTTGACATCCAGATAACTATCTTTTAATCCTTCTACTTTTGGGGGCAGATTTGGGTTGATTATTTCTAAGTCTTGAATGGTGGAATTTCCTTCATAAATCAAGGCGTTGAGAAAGCTGATTAGAATATCTTTGCTTTCTGATGAACCGAATATTTTTTTGAAAGCGTAATCGGTTTTTGGGTTGATAAATATCATAATTGGAATGTAGTAGGTTAATAATTAAATCAGTTTATCCTGGCAGGAAGGGCTAGGAATCGCCCGATCGCAAATTGCGTACATCCTCAACGCTAAGCCCTGTAGTTTGGCTGATGGTTCGATCGTCTAGCCGTGAAAGTAACTGTTGGGCGATCGCGATCGCCTTTTCTCGCATCCCTTGTTCTATGCCTTGTTCTATGCCTTCCTGAACAGCTTTAATAATCGCCCCCTGTTGGTCATAAATAAACTGTTCTCTTCTGTCCAAATCTTCCAATTCCTCGCGGCTCAACCGGGCTTGATTTGCAATATCAAAAGCTTGATGTATTTCCGGTATACTATCCATTGTTTCTGGGACTGATGTCAAACTTCTCGCATTTTTCATGAAATAAATCCATTTATCTGCCAGAGTTTCCAGTTGACCTTCTTCTTTAGTAAATTTCGGCAACTCTACAAACACTAAATCTAGGTCGTTTTCGGGATAAGTAAAGTTTTTATTTACTTCTTTTAACACAAATCTAGAACTAAAATCCTCACTCTCAGGAAACATTTCAAAGTCAGTAATTGTTAAAGCAATCACTGGCTTCAACAGTCGATACCCTTGGGCTGCTTGTAATTGGAAAGCATAAGTCTTAGCTGCATTGTAAAAAACCCGCTTCCCAAAAGACTGGACGTTGAGCACTTGCATTTCAATAATTACTAAAGTGCCATTATTGAGCTTGGCTTTGACATCCAGATAACTATCTTTTAATCCTTCTACTTTTGGGGGCAGATTTGGATTGATTATTTCTAAGTCTTGAATGGTGGAATTTCCTTCATAAATCAAGGCGTTGAGAAAGCTAATCAGAATGTCTTTGCTTTCGGAGGAACCGAATATTTTTTTGAAGGCGTAATCGGTTTTTGGGTTGATAAATATCATAGTTTGAATTAGGTGGTAGAGGTAACATTAGTATTTTATCTCTGTCAAACTGCTGATTTTGTTTCAGGTGATAGCTTGATATTTTCCGGCAAATGTGCATTAGCCATGGCCAACACAGGCTCATCACTGTGGTGTTCCTCATCGATCGGAATTTGGCAAGAAATCAGTTCGGTGACAATGCGATCGCCCAGTGCATCTTCCCAATCCTGCAACTGTTCCCTTGCCTTAATCGGTGTATTCACGGCAACATCTACGCCCATTTGCTGAAGGTTGAGGCTGTGGGCTTGCGATCGACGATTAACACACTCCACCAGCCAAACACTCAATCCGACTGCCGCCATCAAAGGCAAAACAATCCGGTAATCTCTAGTCAATTCAAACATCAACAGAATGGCTGTCAAAGGCGCTCTAGCACT
The DNA here is from genome assembly GCF_020883015.1 of Microcoleus sp. CAWBG640. Classification (NCBI taxonomy): domain Bacteria; kingdom Bacillati; phylum Cyanobacteriota; class Cyanophyceae; order Oscillatoriales; family Microcoleaceae; genus Microcoleus; species Microcoleus sp. CAWBG640. The sequence goes on along the minus strand of NZ_JAHRFC010000002.1, from coordinate 66,524 downwards.
ACCGGCGAGCACCGCAGCCATTCCCACCATGGCATAGGCAGGAGGTCCAGCAACGCGATCGGCCAAGGCAGGCACCATCGTCAAAAAGATGCCATAGGCCGAACCCAGGGAAGCACCCAAAAACATCGCCGGAGCAAAAATGCCACCAACCAAACCGCTACCCAGGCTAATTGCTGTCAGCGCGAGTTTCACAAACAACAACAGCAGCAACAAAGGCAAAGAAAACTCAACATCTTGAAGCATGGCTTGAACAGTTTCGTAACCAACCCCCAAAACTTGAGGTAACACCAAAGCTACTAAACCAACGCAAGCACCACCGATAATTGGGTGAATCGGCCTCGGCACTCGTCCCAGCCAACCAAATCCCAGGACTTTTCCGTGAAAACAACGTTCTGCCAATTGAATGGCCTCGGTGTAGGCTAGGGAGACACCACTAGCCAAAACCCCTAATCCCATATAAAAAGGCAATTCTAAGGGACTACGCACATCATAGACAGGCAAAGCAAAAGCAGGCTGAGCGCCCAAACAAATTTGAGCTAAAAGCGCCGAAACTACCGCAGCTAGCAAAACAACACTGACTGAGGATGTGGCGAAAGTGCTGCCGAGGACGACTTCTAGGGCAAAGAATACTCCAGCGATGGGAGCGTTGAAACCGGCAGATAAACCGGCGGCGGCACCAGCACCCAGGAGCAAGCGCTGCCTTTCTGGGGAAAGTTGCAAAACTTGAGCCAGCAGCATTCCAAAGTTGGCGCCGATTTCGACGCTGGGGGCTTCTGGGCCCAGGGAAGCGCCGGTGCCTAGGGAAACGGAGGCGGCCACCATTTTAGTGATGGGTTTGAGGGGGGATAGTTCTTGCAACCCGCGAGTGGCTGCGATGAGGGAAGACATATTGGGGCCAAAATCCCGAAACCGCCAGCGCATTAAGCCGATGACGACTCCGCCAAGGGTGGGAATGCAGGCTAGTGTCCAAGGCCCTGAAGAGGAAATTACCCCCATGAAGTCTTCCAGCATCAGGGTGTGGATCAGATGGATGAGATAGTGAAAAGTGATGACACCTGCACCAGTGACTCCCCCGATGACTAGGGAGAGGATGAGCAAGAGGGTTTCGGGACTGGGGTGCAAGCGGTTGAATATCGGGCTCAGCAGGGAAGCATCGGGAGTTTGTGCGGTTGGGCCGGGCGGCTCCAAGTCTACAGGATGGAGGAGTCTCATTTAGGGATTAATTCTTCTGTAAGAATTTAGATAAATATTACATTTTATTTCTTATTTTAATTTTGAGTGATTTTAGGGGAATTGACAACTAAATTAAGAGTGATTTTAAAGAGGATTTTTTGTGGTGGTGACTTGGTGGGAAAGGCACTTAACAGAGTAGCTCCTAATTTGAGTGGGAGATTGTATGCCTCACTACATTTAATCTTTCAGGAATTGGGCAAGAAGGTGGCTTGAGTATATTTACGCATTTAGAGTGTTGTTTAGATTGGTTGTTGAGTAGGCGGAATTCTTGGTTTCGGTTTGCCGATCGACATTAGGGGATCTCCCATAGTTGTAATTTTCCAGGGAGCAGATTGTAGTTGCCGCGCTGCGATTAAAAATGGAGCCGATCGCAAAAGTCGGTCTACGATTAATTTCGGCGGAATAAATGCCGATAACAAAGGTTCATTAACACTACCAACATAGGTATAAGCGCCATTTTCTAACCACCGTCCAGCAACGGTGTTTTTATCATCTGGTGCTGCGGCAGACCAACTATGTATCATGTGCACCACTGCGGGAAATTTGAGTTGTGGGATGTCTTTTACTAAAGCATCGCCGTTGCCAACTTGGAATGAATTTGGATAGCCTTTGGAATTCATCAAAATCAAGTCAAATTCCCAGGGTTTTGATGCTAAAGTTCGCCATGTGTTGAGGCTAGATTCGGGTTTTTCCACTAATTCTACTTCCAAATCTAGTGTTTTTAATCCGCTAGCTGCTGAGTTCATTTCATATTTTGCCCAACTTCCTTCCTGGGGGTAACTATCATAAAGCATAGCTGTTTGAGCATCGAGAAATATGGAACACATGACTTGATAAATCGATCGCACTGAGGCACCGTAAATCCAGCCGGCGACAGCCCAGCGATCGCCGTTGGGGTGACGCCCCAAACCGTCAGTAACGGCTAATTGTTCGTCTGGTTGGTCTGGGGATTGATATTTGACTGCTAATTGGCGTACCATGGTCAAAGTGTCGATCGCATCGCCGAGTTGAGCATAAACATATCCAGTAGATTCGACTGCTGTGGTAACTGCGGTTTGCAGAGTTTGCCACTGTTGCTGATTGAGAGTATCATTAGGCTTTCCGAAGTTACCTTCTAAAAATACTAAAGGTTGACCGCGGGCGGCGGCTAAGGCGACTGCTGCTGTCCTTGCTGGATCGTTTTCAGATGTGATTACTACTCCTGGCGGTTCCCAGCCCAACTCCATCCATTTCGCTTTTAAAGTTTGAGAATCTGTGCAATTCCAGGCTGCTGCTGATGCTTTCAGCATCAATTGTTGAAGTTTTTGAGTTTTTGGCAGTTGCTGTTTGATGCTGGGTAAACGGACTATTTCATCGGCTTGGAAGCGATGGAGAAACATGGGCGTATATTTGTTATCTTCGATCAGAATTGGCCAATGTCCTTTGAGGTTCCATTTTTGGATGGCTGCTAAGAATGTGGCTTCGTCTGGTACTAAAACTATGCGGTTAACAATGGGTATGTTGTCGCGAAGGATGTTGACTCGGAGGCCTGTTTGAACTGGCCAGGGTTCTTTTGTGGCCGATGGGGGCAGTTCAAAGGGTTTTTTGAGGAAACTACAAGCCGTTAATGTATGTGATAAGCATAGCAATAGTGCGATCGCCAGTAATTTAAATTTTAACGGTTTTTTCATAAAAAATAAATCTGTAGTCAGCAGTCATGAGTGATATCAATTCCGGTTGTATTGGAATGATTTAACCGCGAAGGCGCTAAGGACGCGAAGGAAGAGAAGAGAGAGTTTAATACAGGACGATGAATAGAGGATTTTATATCAGCGTAAGAAGGAAGAGTCAAAAAAATGAACTGGGGTGCATCTGTGTTTTTCAAATATATTCCTAGGGGCGAAGCCTGACGGCAGAAAATTTATTAGTGATAACCAGAGATTTATAGCCGGAATGCTTCGCCCTTACCAAATCGGGATGCTGCCATGAACTGTAGGTTAGGTAGAGGGAATTCAAACCGAACCTACAGTGAACAGTTAACCGTCATCAGTCAAAAATCAACTGATTGATTCTTGCCAAGGACGAGTCATTAATTCTAGTTGGTTGACTTCATCTTGGCTCAAAGTCCAGCCTAATGCACCGGCATTTTCTGCGGCTTGTTTTGCTGTTTTTGCGCCGGGAATGGGGATGACTCCCTTTTGAGCGATTAGCCAGTTGAGGGCTACTTGGGCTGGGGTGCGATCGCGCTTTTTGCCCATTTTCCGCAGAGTGGACATGACTAATTCGATATTTTTGAGGCCTGTTTTGCTGAAGCGCGAGTCAAATTTACGAGCACCTGTAGGTTGTTCTTCTGCACTATATTTGCCTGTGAGCAATCCTTGGGCTAAGGGGCTATAAGCTAAAATTGTGACTCCTAATTCGCGGGCTGCGCTGACAATTCCTTGTTTTTCTACTTGTCGCGATAGCAAGGAGTAACGGACTTGATTTGTGGCTAAAGGAACGCCTCTATTTGCTAATATTTTGTGGGCTTCGCGCATCTGTTCTACGGTGTAGTTACTGACTCCGACTGCTTGGATTCTGCCTTTTTTCACTTCATCCGCTAAGGCGTTCATTAGGGTTTCTTGACTCAGTAAAAATGAGAATGGCCAGTGTACTTGGTAGAGGGCTATTTGTTCTACTTGCAAGCGTTTTAAGCTAGCACTCAAGGCTTCGGAAACTGATTTTCCGGTGATGCGCCAAGGTACGGGACCGAATTTTGTGGCTACTTGTACTGGTTGGCTGGTTTTTTTGATAAACTGCCCTAGTAATTCTTCAGACAAGCCGTTACCGTAAACTTCGGCGGTGTCGAAAAAGTTGACTCCGGCATCTAGGGATGTTTTGAATGCTGCTTCTACTTCTGCCGGGCCGTAGTTGCTGCCATAATTCCAAAATAGCTTATCCCCCCAAGCCCAAGTTCCGACGCAGAGGGGAATGACGGCGGGGCCGTTTTGTCCTAGGGTAATGGTTGTCACGGTTGGTAAATCCACAGTTATTGATTCTCTTTATTTTTATATGAATTTATACGAATAATCCGATTTCAGCTTCTAGCCTGGGAAAGAATGGGGACGAGTTGCGATATCTCAGGTACGATAAATCCAAATGTTGTATTTATTTGAATAGTTATGTCGATCGACGGTTTACCAGATTCAAGATTAACAGATTCTGCCACTGTTGGGTTCAAAAGGGTTAACCTGCTGACTATGTTCCGCCTGGGCTTGTTTCAGATGGGGTTGGGTATGATGTCGATTTTGACCCTGGGGGTGCTCAATCGGGTGATGATTAAGGAGTTGGCGATTCCGGCTACTGTGGTGGCTACTACTCTGGCTATGCACCAGTTTGTCGCCCCGGCTAGGGTGTGGTTTGGACAAATGTCTGATGCTAAGCCTTTGTTTGGCCATCACCGCACTGGTTATGTGTGGCTGGGTGGGTTTTTGTTTGTGATTTCGGCTTTTTTGGCGGTGCAGGTGATGTGGCGCTTAGGCGATAGTTTGCAGGCTGTGGGATGGACTACTCCTACCTATGGTTGGGTGGGTTTGTTGGGTTTGATTTTTGCAGTTTATGGTATTGCGATTTGTTCGAGTTCGACTCCTTTTGCTGCTTTGTTGGTGGATGTTTCGGATGAGGAAGATAGATCCAAGTTGGTTGGTGTTGTGTGGTCGATGTTGATGGTTGGTATTATTATTGGGGCGATTGTTAGCAGCGGTTTGCTTAAACAAATTGATGGGGATGTCCCACGGGAGGTTTTGCAGGCTTCGATTAATGGTTTGTTTGTGAAGGTGCCGGCGCTGGTTTTGTTTTTGGTGGGGGTTTCTACTTTTGGGGTTGAGAAAAAGTATTCGCGCTATGGATTGCGATCGTCGGCAGTTAATCGAGAAGATAAGATTACTCTGGGAAGTGCGTTGCGGATTTTGACTGCTAGTCGCCAAACGGGTTTATTTTTTACTTTCCTGCTGATTATGACAATTTGTTTGTTTATGCAGGATGCGGTTTTGGAACCTTATGGCGGGGAAATTTTTAAGATGCCGATTTCGGAAACTACGCGGTTGAATGCTATTTATGGTACTGGTGTGCTGTTTGGTTTAAGCGCCACGGGTTTTTTGATTGTGCCGCGAATTGGTAAGCAAAATACGATTAGGTTGGGCTGTTTGGCGGTGGCGGTTTGTTTTGGTTTAATTATTTTATCGGGATTTACTGGTAATCCGATTTTGTTTAAGTTGGCTTTAATGTTGTTTGGGCTGGCTTCGGGTATTACGACGACGGGGGCTTTGAGTTTGATGTTGGATTTGACTGCGGCGGAAACTGCGGGGACTTTTATTGGGGCTTGGGGTTTGTCTCAGGCTATGGCGCGGGGTGTAGCGACGGTTAGCGGTGGTGCTATTTTGGATTTTGGCAGGAGTTTGTTTGGGGTGCCGATGCTGGCTTATGGGTTGGTGTTTATGGTGCCGGCGCTGGGTATGGTGGTGGCTGTTTGGCTGTTGGGAAGGGTTGATGTGCAGGAGTTTCAGGATAATGCTAAAAGTGCGATCGCCACTATTCTCGAAAATGAACTAGACTAAGGTTTGGCTGTTGGCTGTTGGCTGTTGGCTGTAGTAACAAATAACCCATAACCAATAACAAATCACCAATAACCCTTCGACTACGCTCAGGGCACCGCAAATAACCAATAAGCAATGAAAGATTTTTGGGATTCTATTTTAAGTTTTGCACAAGATACTGTCGATCGCGTTGGACAGCAGTTGTTACAAGATTTTGGTACGACGCAAGCCGATGAGAAGGACGACGGGAGTTTGGTGACGCAATCTGATAATTGGGCGGATGCGGAGATTAGAAGCGCGATCGCCTCTACTTTTCCCAGTCATGGTATCTTGAGCGAGGAGGGAGAACACGTTTTCCCTGATACTGAATGGTGTTGGATTGTTGACCCTGTAGATGCTACCACTAATTTTGCTAGGGGAATTCCAATTTGGGGGATTTCTCTGGGTTTATTGTATCGCGGAACTCCGGTTTTTGGCTGCGTACATTTGCCACCATTGAGTCAAACTTTTCATGGTTTTTTTGCCGGAGATTTTGTCGAAAAAAATCTCTTGACAGATATCCCACAAGGTGCTTTTTTAAATGGGAAGCCCATTCGTCCCACTGCGGATAAAATGAGTGGTAATCATTTGTTTAATTTGTGTTCCCGTAGTGTGGGAATTGGGCCTCATCTTCCCAGCAAAGTACGGATGTTGGGAATGGCTACTTATAATTTTTTGACTGTGGCTTCGGGTGCGGTTTTGGGAGGTGTGGAAGCTACTCCCAAAATTTGGGATATTGCTGGGAGTTGGGTAATTGTGAAAGCTGCGGGTGCGGTTTGGCTACCGCTGGATTCCCAGGCAATTTTCCCCCTGGAAGTGGGGAAAAATTACGCTAGGGTTTCTTATCCGACTTTGGTGATGAATCGGCAGGAGTTGGTGTCGATATTTTTGCCGTTTGTGGAGGCTTGGAAGCAGAAAAAATTGGGAAATTAAATACTCTTTTAGGCGCTGAGTTTTCCCAATATTCCAGCAAGTTTACCACCCAGATGTTGTACGGCTTCCTGTTGTTTGGCATCTTTCAGGGTACCATCAGGATTAAATGCTTGAAAAGCTTGGGGAATTGCTTTTTGATCGGGAATCACCATGACGTTAATATTCTCCAAAAGCGATCGCAAATTAGCCAATCCCCGCATACCTCCTAAACCTCCGGGAGAAGCGCTCATAATGGCTGCTACTTTATTGTTGAAAGCAGCCAGCCCTGCTTCTGAGGGTTGCGGGCGAGATGCCCAATCGATCGCATTTTTGAGCACTGCGGTAATGGAACTGTTGTATTCTGGGGAAGCAATCAAAAGTCCTTGATGTGCTATCATCAATTCTTTGAATTTCAGAACATTGTCAGGAAGTCCTTCTGCTGCTTCTAAGTCTTCATCAAATAGGGGCATTGGGAAATCTCGCAAATCTATATAGGTGACTTCTGCCCCTGCGTTTCTAGCCCCAGTCGCTGCTACTTTGACCAGCATTTTGTTATAAGATGCTGTCCGGGTACTTCCGGCAAATGCGAGAATTTTTGGTGGATTGCTCACGGGTAGTTCTTAATGGTTTGGTTGACTAAATGTAATATATTGTGGGATAATTGTATCATAACATAGCAAATAACCAATAACAAATAACCAATAACAACTAACAACTAACAACTAATATAAAAAAACCTGGCTGGTGTGACGGAGGAGTCTCCCACACCAGCCGTGGGGTTTGTAGTAAAAATAACCGACCGATGACCGATAAGTAAAGTGTGCCTTGGTGAATGCAGTTTCTGCAATCTGCGATCGGGCTATTTAATTTTGTCCGATCGGGTGATGCGGTGTGTGGGAAATTGGTATAGTGTGAGGCGATCGCTGAATATGCTAGAGTTTGGTAGGTTTGTTGGGTTTGGTGAGTTTGGGCGATCGGCTTATTTCCGCTGACTGTTAATAACTTGTCTAGCTTTTCAATAACGTCAGCTAGCGTCGGCTCGTTACTTGCAGTAGTTGTCATTGCTCTTTCCTCAAACTAACAATACTTACCTACAATTATATGATAATTAAAATTTGATATTATCGCTCAATCCGTGACTTTCCCTCTCATTGCTTTAATCTCCCCTCGCTTGGTTTTGCTGTCGAGACGCTTGCGTTGGGAACTACGAGTTGCTTTGCTGGGTTTGCGCCTTTTGGGTATGACGATCGCACTTTTAATCAATTCTTGCAGTCGTTTTAAGGCTTCTTCCTTGTTTTGTTCTTGGCTGCGGTGTTCCTGTGCTTTAATCACAATCACACCTTCAGAGGTAATGCGGTTGTCGCTGATTTGTAATAGTCGCTCTTTGTAGCGATCGGGTAATGACGATGCTGGGATATCAAAGCGCAGGTGAATTGCACTCGCCACCTTATTTACGTTTTGGCCGCCTGCGCCTTGAGAGCGAATTGGACTAATCTCAATTTCGCGATCGGGAATAAACACAGTATTAGAAATTTGTAGCATGATTGATTTTTATATATAATTTAGCTTAGTCTAAGACTTACACATGGGGGTTGAGAAACCGGGTTTTTCACCAAAATACACAGGTTGCAGCCAGCAGATTCGGTAAAAACCCGGTTTCTTTAGTCGGAGTGCATAACTCCTGAATTCTTAGCTATCAGGATAAACTCGATTAGTTTTTTGCGATCCCATAACTCTACGTTGTTAGATTTAGCAAGGTTGTAAGCGTTTTTTGTAAATCTGTTGTTGGTGATGACTCTGGCTTTATTTGCCTTGTAATGTCTGACGGCTCCTGCTACTTCTTGAACTGCTTTAATCCCTACTGGATTTTTACTTCTTTTTGCTTGCACTACGGTTTTTGACCCATCTTTATACAAAATTAAATCAGCACCATAATCTTGACTGTGTTGAGTTAAAGTGACACTATAACCAAAGTTTCTAAAATGGATAGCTAGAAAATTCTCAAACTCTTTTCCAGTCATTAGATCCACTTCCCAAATACCACTGTCTGATAAACGTTTTCTTGACTCTTCTTCTTTGAATGTATCTATCCATTCAAGAATCATACTTACCGCAGTGATAACTAGACCGGCTACTAATATAAAATCTAACATATTGCCACCCCAGATAAATTCGTAAGGTGCGCCGAAACGCACCCTACAAAAACTAATTAATCAGTAGTTCCAGTTTGCAGCGACTCTTCAGCAGCCTGAGTCCACTCAGAGTGGAAGAATTCACCGCGCGGTTTGTCGGTGCGCTCGTAGGTGTGAGCCCCGAAATAATCCCGCTGCGCTTGTGTGAGGTTTTGCGGCAATCTTTCGCGCCGGTAGCTATCAAAATAATCCAGCGAGGCGCTGAATGCCGGTACTGCAATCCCCAGGGTGCTAGCAGCAGACAACACTTCCCGCCAAGCTGATTGGCGATCGAGAATGCTCTGTTTAAACTCCGGCGCTAACAGCAAATTCGGCAATGCAGGATCGTCCTTAAAAGCAGTTTTAATCTTGTCCAAAAAGCCAGCCCGAATAATACAGCCACCCTTCCAAATGCGGGAAATTTCGCTCAAACTGAGGTCATAATTATACGACTTCGAGGCCGCGCTCAACAGCGCCATGCCTTGGGCGTAGGAGCAAATTTTCGAGCAGTACAGCGCATCCCGAACTTTGTTAACAAACTCTTTCGGATCGCCTTCGTACTTGGCGGTAGGCCCCGTTAATTCTTGGGAAGCTTTGACACGCTCAGCCTTGTAAGAAGACATGATTCTGGCATTCACAGCAGCAATAATTGTCGGAATGCTCACGCCCAATTCCAAAGCACTCATTACAGTCCAGCGGCCAGTACCTTTTTGGCCCGCTGCGTCCATAATCACCTCAACTAAGGGCTGCTTAGTTTCCGAGTCAATGTACTTGAAAATATTCGCCGTAATTTCAATCAAAAACGAGTTGAGCTCGTCAGTGGTATTCCATTCGGCAAAAACTTCCTGCAACTGCTTACCGTCCAATCCAGCCACGTTTTTGAGCAAATCGTAGGCTTCAGCAATAAGCTGCATATCCCCGTACTCAATCCCGTTGTGAACCATCTTCACGTAGTGACCAGCGCCACCAGGACCGATGAATGTGACGCAGGGACCGTCATCTACTTGAGCCGCAATTTTAGTCAGAATTGGCTCTAGTATGGCGTAAGCAGCGTGGGTGCCACCGGGCATCAAGCTAGCACCATTCAGCGCGCCTTCTTCGCCGCCACTGATGCCCATGCCGACAAATCCCAGTCCGGCAGCTTCTAAATCTTTGGTGCGACGTTCGGTGTCATCGTAGAGGGAATTACCGCCGTCAATAATCATGTCGCCCGGTGACAGCATGGGTTTGAGCTGGTCGATGACTGCATCGACTGGTTTGCCCGCTTGCACCATGACTAAGATGCGGCGCGGGGTTTCTAGGGCATCGACGAATTCTGTCAGAGTCTTGGCGGCTACAATGTTTTTGCCGGGGGCGCGTTTCGCCATGAATTCGTCGGTTTTAGCTCCTGTGCGGTTGTACACCGCTACGGAGAAGCCTCTGCTTTCGACGTTGAGCGCTAGGTTTTCGCCCATCACTGCTAGACCGATTAAACCAAAATTTTGCTTTGTCATGCTAAGTAATCCGCTGGTTCCGTTTGATGATAGGTTTGCGAGAGAGGAAAGCGAGGCGGGGTTTAGCGCTTTCCTGTGGACAGAAAGTATCGAACAATAGACTTGATGTCAGTTTAAGTGTATTTTTATATGCTAAAAATTGATGTTTGGTGAATCAGTAGGGTTTTTTTAAGATTTAAGGGATATTAAAGAGATCGGTGGGTGATAATAAAGCAGATATTAAATCGATCGCAGTAACGGTAGATACAAATTAGCCAAAATTTTCGATAAAAGTTAGGAGACTGTCACTATGGAAGATTTGCAGTATCTCGCGGCCTGGGTGAAGGAGCAACACGCTCGCGAGTATATTTTGACTTGGCTGCTGAGTCAACAGGGACTGTGGTGGTCTGATGGGGACATTTATCAGGCGGTTTTGCAAAAGTCGGGAAAGCTTTTGAAAGCTTACGTGCAAAAAAGGCAAGCTGGAGAGTTATTTGAGGGGATTTCTGAGAAGTTGGGTTCCGATGATAATTGGGATGATTTGGCTGCGAGTTTGGCGCGGATTGTGGCTGTTTATCAAGAGGAATTATCGCATTTGCAAGAGCGCGATCGCAAGGGTGATGGGGTAAAAAAAAATTATTTAAATAGCAGTACAAAGTTGACTGGGGATGCTTTGTCGCTTGTGGAGGTGCAGCAAGCTTTGCCCGATCCTTATGCGGATACGCTGACTGGGAGATAGTCATTAGTCATTAGTCATTAGTCATTAGTCATTAGTCATTAGTCATTAGTTATTAGTTATTAGTCATTAGTCATTAGTCATTGGTCATTAGTCATTAGTTATTAGTTATTAGTTATTAGTTATTAGTCATTGGTCATTGGTTATTAGTCATTGGTCATTGGTTATTAGTCATTAGTCATTAGTCATTAGTCATTAGTCATTCGCGCCCAAAATCCTTACGCTAACCCACAATTCCGCCGGGGGTTGAAAACCCCCGTCTCATAGCGAAAGTCCTCTCAAAGAGGACTGAAAGACAGATTTTTGAACAAGCATTGCATTGCAATATCTCCCCAGTCGGTTTCAACCGACTTTCGCTATGAGACAGGGGTTTTAACCCCGGTTGGACTGTTTGTTTAACTCTAAATATAGCTGCTGGCTTGACGGGTGAACATCGAGCAGTAAATTCCGTTTGATGCTATCAATTCGTCGTGAGTTCCTATTTCTGCTATTTTACCGTTTTCCATCACGGCGATGCGATCGGCTATTTTTGCTAAGCCCAATCTGTGACTGATCACGATCGTGGTTTTCCCGGCGGCTATTTGGCGGAAGATGCTGTAAATTTCGTGTTCTGTCTTGGGGTCGAGGGCGGCGGTTGGTTCGTCAAAAATTAGGACTTCGGCTGTGTCAAGCCGCATCAGGGCGCGGGCGATCGCGATTCTCTGCCACTGTCCCCCCGATAAGTCGATGCCGTCTTCTAATTGTTTCCCCAACGGAGTCTCTAAACCTGCGGACAAAGTATTGACTTTGGCGCTAATTCCTGCTTCGGAAATAGCTTCGTTAATTGCAGTGTCATCCGAGAGGGAAAGCAAGTCACCGAAACCGACGTTTTCTCGAACTGTGGAGGGGAAACGGGCGTAATCCTGCATGACAACTGCTATGCGCGATCGCACGTATGCTAGAGAGTACGATCGCAAATCTTTGCCATTCCAGGCGATCGAACCACTTGTCGGATCGTACAGTCTGCCGAGGAGTTTGCCAAGGGTGGTTTTACCCGCGCCATTTTCCCCGACAAGCACCAGCATTTCACCCGGATTAATGGTTAAGTTGATATCTGTAACTGTGTTTTTACTGCTACCGGGATAGCAAAAAGATAAATGCTTAATTTCGATGCCAATTTTATCTGTTGTGGGGTGACTATCTTGGCTGCCCTCTGGTAAACTAGGGAGGCGAGACACCACATCCCCAAGGGGAGATTGCAATTCCGGTTTCAGATCCAACAGTTGAAAAATCGGACTAACACCGAGAGCAATATCGTACAAATTAGTATAATTATTAATCAGTAACTGCAAACTTTGCTCGACTTGGACAATCAAACCAGAATACAGCGCCAAATCTCCCAAAGTATAGCGCCGGCCCAAAGCTCCCATTACTATATAAACAAAGGGCAAAGCTACTCCTATTCTACTAATAATTGACCACAACAGTACAACAATTGCTCCCTTTTTTCTAATTGCCTGCATCTCGCTAAAATACTGCACAAACTGACCTTGCCAACGTTTGAGCCAAAGTTCTTGCAAGCCAAACAAACGCAATTCCTTAGCGTATTCTTCTCCTGTTAATACTCTAGCAGATAAATTCATTTCTCGACTAATTTTAGCTTGCTTTTTTTGAATTTTCCAGATAAGTTTAGTATATTTTCTTTCGATGTAAATTGAGGGAATTGAGGAAATTAATATCACCAGAGGAACCCACCAAGCTATAGCAGCAGCAAGGCTGACAGATGGAATAAAAATAAAAATTCCTGTGATTGTCATGCTGATGGTGAATGCTAGTTGCTGTATTCTCGATATTCCGGTTTTTGCTAGTTCTACAATATTTAAGAGTTCGGGGTTTTCAAACAGGGCGATATCGTCGAAGTTGGCGACTTTTTCGAGGACTTTTCCTTCAACTGCGCCTTGAAGGCGATCGCGCAAAGATGTTACTGTAAAGGAACTGATGCTATCGATGGAATCGCCGACTAATTTAAGACTTAAGACTCCGGCAATACTCCACAGCAATATTGGCTGGGAAAGCATCAAAGCAAAGGGCTGTGCTGTTTGGGTTTGCGACAGCAACCGAGATACTTCATCAATAATTAATTTATCTAAAAATAACACGCCAGATGGGGCAGCACCGCGGATGACGTTGAGTAATATTAAATTGCGGAGTTCTACTGGTGCGGCTTGGATTATGAGGTCCAGACTGCGGCGCAAAGCTTGGAATGTGGTGATTTTGATGGGTTGCATAGTTTGTGGGTAGGTGTCGGGTCTACTCATCCGCTCCTACTATATTATAGTAACTTTATCTCAACTGAATAGTGCAGCTTTTTCCAAGATTAAGCGAACATCAGCCGGATTTCTGGATACATCATACTGCCAATAACCAAAACCACCATGCTGGTTAACAGCTTTAATCCACCGATCGAGAAATCCCCATTTAGCTTCATCTTGGCGAGTTGGTTGTCCTTTAGTTTCCAAAATCAAGAAATTGCCATTTTTTAGACGAACTATAAAGTCGGGTCGATATTTGCGAACAACTCCATTAAAAATATAGAGAATTTCAAATCCCAAGTGGTCGTTTTTTACCCAAGCATCCACAATATGATCGTTTCTTTCTCGATCGAGTTCGTAGGCTTCGCTGGCTTCCCATGTACTGTCAAAGACGCAGCAGTTGATGTGAGATTTACGAGTGTACTCACAAGGTTTACCTGTGTACCAGGAACGCATATCAGATGTAGATCGGATTGGATGAACTGGATCAAAAACTGGTTCAATTCTTTCTGTATTTTCTAAATAAATAGCGTTCCAGATGTGTTGAACGACTTTTCTCAGATTAAGAGTGATCAGGATACGCCGTCGAATTTCGTCTCGATTAAATAATGGCGGAGTAATTTGGATAAAATCTGAGTGTATAAATTCTTCAACTAATCGAATCAGTTTTGCCAGTAAGTATTCTCGATTGCCTTTCCAAGCCGGTTTCATCTGGTCGAAGATGTCCCTAGCAACCTCAAAGGCAATTTTTTGCATCCGAAATTTGCGACCTAAATCTTCTAGGTCGATCGCCTTAATTTTAGTCACATCTGGTTTGCCATCCACAATAGGAGCAAGTTCTGCTAGCGTGCTATTGTCGTAGGCATCTAACTGTAAAGTCTCAATTTGAGACATATTTAGTTTGAGTTCTGGTTTATAAATGTAATCAATGCGAACGATATTTGGAAAGCTTATTTCAAACTGCTGCTTTTCAGGATCTGGTTTAATTTCAGTTTTAGGAGTAGGGGGCGGAGGCGGAGTTCCTTCATCAGATTCGTGGGGGAGAAATGTGAAAGGAACACCAAAAATATTGACATATTCGGCTTCAAGTAGGTTAGTTTCTGGGTTGATGTCGTAAGTAGTTCTCCGTAAACCTCTACCTACGACTTGTTCGCAGAGAAGTTGGCTGGTGAATGCGCGAATCCCCATAATGTGCGTTACAGTCTTGGCATCCCAACCTTCAGACAGCATCCCAACAGAAATAACATTTTGAATTTGTTCTCCAGGTTTTCCAACTTGACCAACCGTATCCACCATTTGCCGTAAAAGTTCTGCTTGTTCTTTCTTGGAAAGTTTGCGAATAGGTTCATCATCAGAGTTATCATCTTCGGCAGTCTCTGGGTTGGTGTCTTGTATTTCAGCGCTTTCCTCTTGGGATTCTGCCATTTTCAGAACGTTAGAATCTATGTGTAAGGTGTATTCTGGAATGCAGAGTTCTTCGACTTGAATTTTGTTATGGTCAAAGGCGTATTTGATTCGGGCAGCAGTTTCGGTACGGTTGGCGATCGAAATCATTGCTGGTGGAACTTTATGCCCAGATTCTTTCCATGCTTTCGCAGTTTCCAGCCAATCTTTTCCGAGTAAGAGGTAGCCGTTGTTGAGCAAATCAGGAAGCGATTCATTGGGCTTGGCTTTACGATTGACATCATCGTAAACTTCTGGATCTCGATAAAGATGGTAAAGACGGGATTTGAAATCTTGCACGTTGAGTCTTGCATCGTCGCGAATCACAACGCGGGGAGTCTTGACTAAGCCAGATTCGATCGCATCATTTAAGCCAAAATCGCTGACAATCCAGCCAAAGAGAGCTTCTTCTGAGCTTTTTTTACCAGACGGGGCAAAGGGTGTGGCGGAAAAGTCAAAACAGGTGAGGATTTTTCTAGCTTGGTGAATGCGATCGCACCCACCAACCCATTTAGTTGCCTCATCTAATTCTTCTTTGCTGACACCTTTAACTTTGGATTCAGCAGGTATGCGCCATGCGTGGTGTGCTTCGTCGTTGATGACAACTATGTTGCTGGAGTTGGCAAGTTCACCTAAAACCTCCCGTGCGTAGGCTTCATTACTTTTTGCACCACGTTTATCAACTCCTTTTTTCTTTTTAATTTGTTCCTCAGTTTCCCAATTGAGGGTGTGCCAGTTACGGATTAAAACTTTGCCTTGACGAAGTTGATCGAATAAGCCCAGAGGAACAATATTGAAAATTTCGTAGTAGCTATTTTCAGCAGAGGGAAGCAGAACTTGCAGACGATTCTTAACTGTAAGGCCGGGGGCTATGACAAAAATAGCTTTGGAAAAGCGGGAGTCTTGGGGATAGGTAACTTTATTCAGAATTTGCCATGCAATTAACATCGCCATGACGATTGTTTTCCCGGAACCTGTTGCCATTTTGGAACAGAGACGTTTGAAGTTTCCCCCATCGGAAGGAATGTCGATGCCAACTTTTGCAGACGGGGGGGATTCCGTTAGCCAGATTAGGGTTTCTATAGCTTCTAACTGACAGAAAAAGAAGGGAAAGTCGCGTTCTTCTGAGTTGTGCCAGTGTTCTAGCAGACGTTTGGTAATGCCTGTAACGCCGGGGTGTCCCTCATCGCACCAAGCTTTGACGCGGGGACGAATTTGGTTGACTAGAGGAATTTCGACAAATTTGCCTGGATCGTCGAAGGTTTTGGAGCTTTCGGAAGCAATGATATAGCCTGCGGGTCTTCTTCCCTCTGCACGGTTGAAGAGGCGAGAAGTGCGATCGTAGTGCCAATATTGTTTGGGTTCTTCGTAGGGGGAATTAATGATAAGTTGGTTGATAGTTTCGGATGACATAATTTCTATTTTTTTATCCTTAAGTTTCCCAGGTTGGTTGAAAATTTATGAGTGCATTCATAGCCCGTTCCAAACTGGCGGAATTAGTCTGTGCTGACGCAACCTGCCAATTTTGATTGACAAATTGAATAAGTTGACCATTATAATCTTTGCCAATTTTTGCCGTACTATTGCGATCGGGGACAATCCCCTCCCGCAGTTCTCGCTTCTTTGACTTTTTAGCCAAATTGATTAAAAGCTGTTTGGGGTCGGAAACTTTATCTACATCAGCAGGAATCAAGTCTACTGAAATACCCAGAAATTCAGCAAATGCTTCTCGATGTGCTAGCAACCACGCTTCTACTTCTTTAACCGCAATCCGAAACAGCAGATTAGGATGTTTTGCTTGAGTTAACCACTCCGACAGAATTACTAACGGGCAGTCTGCATTATCCAAATCAGTTAAGACTAAGTAAGGCATTCTCTTAGCCGCATTATTGTATGCAGGAAGGCTCTTTTTAATGTCGCCAAATCCTTTCTTATTCGAGCGAGATCCAACTAAAAATGGACGTTGAGACTGTTTCAGCATTTCTTTAAGAACTGCTTCACTGAGTACATCCTCAAACACTAGATTGATGGGAATATCCGTCATTTGAATAAACTGAGTTGTTCGATCGCGGGCGGTGCTGTGAGAGGAAGTGCAGCATCCGCTATACTTAAACCTCCTTCTAGTAGCATTTTTATTTGTTCGTTACTTGAGGCAAGTTTTACTTGAGTTCCTTCAGGAGTCGGTGTCATTAGCAAGACTTCTTCGCCACCTATACCTTTGTCTGAGAGCAGATCGGCACTATGGGTACTGAGAATAACCTGTCGCTTTCTCGGACGCTGAAGGCGATAAATCAGAGACGGTAGATTGCTAACAATTGCCGAATTCAAGGAAAGTTCTGGTTCTTCTAGTAACAATAATGAATCGGTTTCTAACAGCGACCACAATAAGCCAATTAACCGTAAAGTTCCGTCAGAAAATTGGTCTTCCCGTTGTTTTCCCGCTCCGGGCCGCCAATGTTCGTAAACAGCTTCTAAATGGGGAACCCCCATCACATCTTTGGTATCTGTAAGGTTTTTCAATTGTGGGATAGCCAATTTTAAAGCATCTTCAATTTTTTTTAATCGCGCTTTTCGAGTTTTTTCGGGAGTTTTAGCAACTCGCTCTAAAAAAGTTCTCCCAAAAGGATCTTCGGAAAGTCCCGGAGTAGCAAAAGCTTCGGGATGGCGAACTAACTGAGGAATTAAATGTAAATATAAAATCGATTCTAAAAATTTAGGAATTTCTCTAAATTCTGCGTTGGTATTAATTTGCTCTAAATAAGTCTGGGTGAGACGTAGCTCATCGTTCTCATCTTCTTTAGTAGGGCGATCGATAATTTGCCGATCGCCTTTCCAAACTCGTTCGTAGGCAACAATCGGCTCATTTTTACCGCCTTTTCTCTGTTTAATTCCCAGTTCATACCTCCATAATGGCTGTTCGGCATTAGATTCTGAAAGGTGAATTGCTATTTCTACATCTGGATATCGACGTGCATAAAGACTGCGAATTTTGGAGACGCCACCTCGATCGATCGCAGCTTTCTGCAATCCGCCTCCTGCTTTGGCTAGATCCCGCAAAAAGCGCAATGAATCGAGGAAGTTTGACTTACCGCAGGCATTGGGGCCTACTAGAAAAACGCGATCGCGCAAATCAACATTCACTGACTGAAAATTGCGCCAATTTTTCAGCTCTATATGGGAGATAATCATACTGATAAAATTTCCATTGTTCTTGTAATAATTTAAAATTACGATCGCCCTTTCCATCTCCAATTCCATACCCAAATCTTTTTCCAACTCCCTCCTACTAAAATAGTATTATCTGGACTTATTGCCAGAGAAGTAATAACATCTGTTGGGCAAGGTGTTAAGCTTTCTGGTGTATTTCCCCTCAAATAAGAATTATCACCCCGAAAAACTCTGTAGGCAAATTGTTTAACTATATCAGATTTATCTTTGATAGACTGTTCAATCAATAGTTCTAAACCTTGTTGACCATAATTGAGAGTTTTTGATAAAGCAGCAAGTCTTTCTTGCTCACTTTGACTGGATAACTGCTTCTTAATTTCTTCAATTGTTGTAGACATTCTATTTCTCTCCAAATTATTAACTTTCCCAGGTTGGTTGAAAATTTATCACTGCATTACACTTACCCACCATTAAAAATTTGCTTTGCAGTCAAGTTTAACTCTGGAAACACTGCCGATTCAACTTTTTCATCTCCTCGAAATAGCTTAATTTGATACTCACCATCTACTAACTGATAAACCGATTTAGTTAATTTTAAATTAAATTTATAACCGAGCCGGAATAATTAAATCTATAATCTGATTTTTATTCTGACGATAAACTAGAAAATCGCTATCTAATGTTAATACACAACTGCCAGCAATTAACTCACTCATTCTGACTAAACAAGCATCAGCCAAAGACATCGGTACATTCTGATACCGTTTCATCAATTCTTTAATCGCTTCGCTTTCATCATTCAGTTGAAAGGGAATTTGAATCATTTTTCGACTGATTAAATTCATCACTGCCTCCTCACCTTCATAGACATCTTGCAGCAGAAAACAAGTCTCAGTTACTACCCCTTCACAAGTCAATAAAGGTGGTTCAATCATTTTCCATTGTTCAATTGCCCAGGAATGTAGCTTTTCTCTTTTATTAATAAATGCAACTAACACCCCTGTATCTAGTAACACTTTTTTTCTCATTTTTTACCCATTCCTTTTAGATATTCTTTATTTGTCGCCAAATCACCAGGGCCAAAATCAACACATCCAGCAAATTCTTGGGCTGCTTCATAAGCAGAAATAGGTTGTTTTTCCTCAACTTTCTGTTCCTCCTGCTTTTGCGCCTGATATCGCAAAAACTCAATAAATTCCAAAACAGTATCCTGCTGTTCTACTGTTAGCATTTCGAGGTTATCTAAAATTACATCTTTTTTATTGATAGCCAGAGTCATAGTTATATTCTCCCAATTAACTACCTAAAACCATTATAGCACCGACCCAGAAACCCGGTTTCTTTAGGTTAATCGAATAATCTTCAAACTCTCAATGCCTCTATCGTCCACAATCTTGACAGCAACGCGCTGATATTCTCCTATCTCAAAAGGCAACGAGACAGTGCCTTGATAAGACTCGATTAAATCCTCGTCAATTTCGGCTTTCAGATTGCGGGCTAGACGCGACCAAGCATCTTTTTCTCCTGCCATCTGGAAGAAAACCTGACGCGGGAAAATGCTTCTGCCATCATAATCGATATCTAACATCCATACGGCAATTTTTTCAACGCTGCCAGACTCGATATTTCCAGTTTTGGTGTTGTAGTAATCGAAGCCGTGAACTTCTACTTCCCACTTACCTGCATCTTCTCCTCTATTCATGCGGCGGAGGGCAACATCTGGTTGACCCATCAGCCAGAAACTTTCATTACTGGCGCGTTTTTTCTTGAGGTCTTCTGTTAGTAAATCTGCGTTCATTTGTGCTTTTAATAATGTGACACCTTGATTGTGAGGGGTATTTCTATTTGAATTTATACCCTCGCCATCTATATCCAGTTAGATGCTGTTGGGCAGGTAGGCGAATTGTATGCTGGCATGAGGAACACTGAATAAACCTAGATCCCTCTTCCTTTTGTTTCATTTCTGCGGTTCCACATTTTGGGCATATATCTCCCTGAGAATAACTGAGACTTTTTTTCGCTCCACTTCCACAGTGAATGCAAATGTATAAGCCGTCTAGTTGAATTTTACTCTCTCTACTGTCAATTATTTGGTAACAAGCCCAACAATGATTAAAATAAATATTTCGATCGTGACCATTGCCTTTTTTACACGAAGCAACTGTCATATTATACCGAGCAAGAGCCTTAGAATATTTATCGTTAGGCGTCATTGTCTGGCTGCAAACAGAGCATTTGAGTCTATCCCGAATTTCATTAAGACGATTTATCCAACCAGATAGCTTTTGCACATACTCATCAGATTTTAAATCTGGAAGACTTGGAACAACGCCTGTTGCTTGCAGAAGTTCTAACAAAGACCAATCTTTCCAATCCTGCGTACATTCAGCGTAAAGACGAGCGCCTTCCAAACCAAAGCTAAAATTTCTTTCCGTGTTAGGCTCAAATAAACTACAGGATTTATTTGCTCGCGGACAGAAAGCACGAGATACTTTTTTTGCACCTGATGCTTTATCTTCTTCTGTTGGCCAGGGTTTTCCTTCACAGTAGTCAACTTTTTTAGGTTGGCAAACAGGAAGTATTGGGTAAAGATTCAACGGTTCAGTTGAATTCCATGCTTGCTCAATCACCCATTCTTGAAGAAATTCGTGTGATTTTTGGAAAGCTTCATTTCTTCTAGCTGGACGATCCTTAGCCCACAAAATATTTATCACATATTTGACTAGCGGTTCATTCTCTGGTTTCTCTGTTTTTAACTTCTCTAATTCCGCAAAAAAGGTATTTGTGTTGATTTTATACTTTAAGACACGATAAATACAAATAATTTTTGCTTCTTTTGAAAACCGAGGCCAAGCTGACGACCATAAACCAGCTTCGATCAAATCCCAGACCAAATTAACTTGTTCAACTGGACTTTTAAAAGGGAAAAATGCCTCATTTTCTTTCAGCCATTCTGGAATTTCTAAAAGTAAGATTGAATGCTCATTTATGGAAGTTTTAGCAATAGTTTTTACAAGCTCACTGATGATTTTTTTATGATTTTCCTTTTCAGTTTTCTCAAGTTTGTTTACAAGGATACGAACGCGACGCTTTGGGATGGTAATAGGCCAAATTTGTTCATAAATGAGTATTTCATCTGGAATAATTTCCCAAAATTCATCTTTATTTGCTTCTTTTAAACACTCTCTTAGCTCCATTAGGAAAATACTTTTACTTTGGTCATCCTTGGAGTCAAGAATTAGCTTGACTAAGCATCTAGCGTGTATTTTTAGATTAAAACGTTGGCGCTGTTCAGGAACATCTACATATAATTCACTGGGAATATTTTCCCATATTTTCTCCACAAATTGAACGCTTGCGCCTTCAATAGTGGCATTTATTTCCTCTTTAAATGAGTAATCTTTTAGCAAGCTTACCCGCTCATTGAACATTTTGACACATAAATTTAAATGTTCGTCTTTTGCCAAAGTTTCTCTGATTTTTCGAGCTTTATGGGAAAATAAGATCTGATTTGGGAGAGTTCGGACAAACGAAACTATTTCGCCCTCTGAGAGAGTTTCAAGTTTTTGAAAAATTAATAAAATGGCTTCATCAATCGAAAAATTAGCAAAATACTTACTAAATACAGGAATCCATAAATTTGAATCTTTATTGGTTGCACAAAAAGTAATAATTTCTGTATCGGTTTCGTCAATCAATAAGCGCAAGTTTTTAGCTTCTTCTTTGCCGTCTCGGAAGTTAGTAATTACTTCAAAAGTAACGATTGTTTCTTCTATTAAAGCAGTTGCCGAACAATTGATTTGTCTTAGGTGTACAAATATATCATTGGGTTTGCCTTCACAAGCAATAAATCCAAAGTCATTTTGGCGGCCAGTTTTATTGTTGTGACCACCGAACCATTTGATTTTACCAATTTTTCTCATTTTGGAGGCCCTGAAGCTTAATAAATAAACTATCATTTCTGCGGGAGTGCAGCGAGACTGTTGGTACTTCAAAGCTGGTATGTTCCGCTTTGCCAGCCCAAACTAACTGAGGATCGAGGTGAGGATCGTAGGCATATTTTTTGCTATCCCCATCTGGATCGGTGTCTGGCGTAACCAGTCCGACGGGTGGGTTATTGACTCTTTGTTGGTTTTCGTGCTTGTACTGCTCGATCGCCCTTTGGTCAGGTTTCTTTTGCCTCGCCATCCGACTTCCTCTACCCTCAAAACCTTTACCTTACAATTTATCCCACACCTTTGCCGAATTTGTTAGATATTTTTTGGGATTGCTCTAGTCTGCTAAGTAGAAGGAAGAAGGAGGAATGCTTATACAGCAACCTTTTTAAAGTTGAGCTCTTGGTGTCTTATGTTAGTCCAGTGAAATAAGACGGCTGAATTGAAATCTTATTATAGTAAAACGCTTTTTAGTATAATAAGATTGCCAGGACGGGCTAACTCGATCGCAATAGGAGGATACAGCAGTGCTGTGTCCCTACGGATCTGGTTGAGATACGAGGACACAGCAGTGCTGTGTCTCTACGGATCTGGTTGAGATACGAGGACACAGCACTGCTGTGTCCCTACGGATATGGTTGAGAAAATTGCCTAAAATATCAAACGCCGCACCGTACCATCATCCGTAAATCGCTGTTCCCCAATCCCAACAACTTCTACAGTAACTTCGCGATCGCAAATCGCAAATTCCCCCTCCCGCGCCGCAATTTCAACGATCGCCCTTTCCCCTTCAAAATACACCTGATAATTAGTCGTAGCCCAGACACCTTTTTCATGTTCAAAACTGTGTCCATCGTCCTCATAAAGCGTCCATTCACCAGTTCCGTGCCAAATTCGTATTTTCAATGAATCAAGCGGTTCTTCGCTGACAAATTGCCTCACAGGCGCGATCGCAATTATCCCCCCACCCCGCACGTAAAGCGGCATTCTCTCCAAAGGCGCATGGGCTAAAATGTGCGTCGGGCCCTGATAGCATTCGCCCGTCCACCAATCGTACCAACTACCCTCCGGCAAATACACGGCGCGATGCTCAACTCCAGGCCGATAAACGGGTGCAGCCATCAGCGACGGGCCGAGCAATACTTGATCGTAAAGGTGATAAGTTGTGCGATCGCGCGGAAAGTGATACAGTAGCGGTCGCAAAATCGGCGTTCCCGTAGTCGCAGCTTCCCAAAACAACGTGTAAATGTAAGGCAACAACTGATAGCGCAAATTGATGTATTCCCGGCAAATCTTCTCAGTGCGATCGCCAAAAACCCACGGTTCGTGCTGGGCCGTACTCAGCGCCGAATGACCGCGCATCAACGGATACAGCATCCCCACCTGCATCCACCGCGCGAACAATTCAGCGGTTGCATTCCCCGCAAAACCGCCGATGTCGCAGCCGACAAACCCAACGCCGGAAAGCCCCATGTTGCAAAGCATCGGCATCGACATTTCCAAGTGATCCCACAGCGATTGATTGTCCCCCATCCACACCGACGAGTACCGCTGTACCCCCGCAAAACCCGATCGCGTCAGCACAAAAGACCGATCGCCCCGCAACTTCTGCAACCCCTCAGCACAAGCTTTCGCCATCATCAACCCATACAAATTGTGGGTTTCGGCGTGGGTTGTGCGATCGTCATCGGGGCCCTGCGGTGCATCCAGCGGAAACCAAATGTGTTCGCCGCCATCGCCAAAAGGCCTTTCTGCGATCGCAGGTTCGTTCATATCGTTCCAAATCCCCGCAACACCCATATCAGTCAGGCTTTGGTGCAATTCCCCCCACCACTGGCGCACGTCTGGGCGCAGGAAGTCGGGAAATACCGCTTTATCGGGCCAAACGTAGCCGTGGAAAAGCTTTCCGTCGGCGGTGCGCACGAAATAGTCGTTTTCCACACCGCGATCGAATATTTCGTAATCTGCTTCCGGTTCGTACTTGACACCGGGATCGACAATTGTCACCACCTTGAAACCCGCTGCTTTCAAATCTGCGATCAGTTTAGCGGGATCGGGGAAACGCTTGGGGCTCCAAGTAAACACCCGGTAGCCGCGCATATAGTCGATGTCGAGGTGGATGACATCGCAGGGAATCGCCCGATCGCGAAATTCCTTAGCCAACTCGCGCACAACGTCCTCTGACTCGTAGCTCCAGCGGCACTGGTGGTATCCTAGCGCCCATTTTGGCGCGAGTGGCATCCGACCGGTTAACTGGGTGTAGGTGGCGAGAATTTGGGCGGGTTCGGGGCCGTAAATGATGTAGTAGTCGAGTTCCGTGTCTCTGGTTTCCATCCGCAAAACGCCCGGTTTTTCGGCGCCGATATCGAATTGACTCCAAAATGTGGTGTTGAAAAAGATGCCGTAAGCGCGATCGGGATTCAGGGCGATGTAAAATGCGATCGCCTGGTACATTTCATCGGTGAGGGAATTGTAGTCGAGGGAGTCTGTTGTCCAGTTTGTCTTGACTTCGGAGAGTTTGTCCAGCAAGCCCGTGCGTTCGCCGAAACCGTAGAAGTGCTCGTCGGGTTCGATGCGCTTCCAGCCAGCAGTTGCGCCCGCGCGCCATCCCATGGGGCGATCGCAGTCGCTAGCAAAGGGTTTTCCCGATTTGTCAAAGCATTCGATGGAAGTGCGATCGCGCTTGACAGCAAGTGTTATTTGTGCTGTTTCTATTTCGATTTTTTCTGCTGTTTCTCGCACTTCAAAAGGTACGATTTCCCATTTTTCGTCAGGGAGAGTTACTGAGTGCAATTTGCTTTGACCCCCCCCCTGCCCCCCCTTGCTAAGGGGGGGTGATAATTTTATTTCTTGCCCCCCCTTAGCAAGGGGGGGTTGAGATTGAATTTCTTGCCCCCCCTTACTAAGGGGGGGTTGGTCTATAATTTCTTGCCCCCCCTTAGCAAGGGGGGGTTGGGGGGGGTTTGGCGACATTCGCACTCGGATTAAATTGGGTGCGAGTACGCTGATTTTGAGAGCGGAATTGGTACAGTTGAAGTGAATTGTGCGATCGCTCTTATCGATCGATTCTACTGCGCCGATTATTGACCAAGGCTGTTCTGTTGTTTGCAGTTTTCCGAAGTATTGCGGCATACACTCTGACTCGAAATATTATCGATTTTGCTGCGAGGAGTTAAGGGTTGTCATCTGGCAAAAGGAAGAAATATCGTTTCCGGTTGCACGGTCGGTGATTGTTAACTGTTAACTGTGCATTTAAGAAATCTCTTAACCTACTAAGCTGTTGTGCATTTAAATTGAATGTCAAAAAACAATTTAATTGTTGTGGGGTGGGCGTCCCGCCCGCCCTAAATATGCAATTTAAATGCGTGACAGCTTACCGCCCAAATACTTGCAAAATTCGACGTACTCCTTCCCTTTCTAATCCCTCAAACTGCCGCCGTTCATCCGCAGTAAAAACAGTTGTAACTTCCCCTTTATCTGACATCTGTGATTCCAACACTCCACCATTGAAGAAAACAACATCACCGGAACCAAAAAAGACGATCGCCCTAACCCGATCGCCTTTTAGCCAAAATCCCACTCCATCTCCCGCTTCCAGCAGGGCTTCCGATGCACTGACAATGGTTTTACCACCATCGGTGGAACACATCATGTAGCTAACATTTTTGACAGTTTTTGTGGCTTTTTGACAGGGTTTAGCCTGAAGTTGTTTCAACTCTCGATCGTAATTAGCCCGATTGATTACAGGTCTAATTTGGTTCAGCAAACACCGATCGGGTATGCCATCACCATCATCATCCATGCGGATGTCGTCTTGTTGTCCGTCGCGATCGCAATCCATCGCCTGCCCGATCTGTCTACCTGGTTTCGCCGACTGTGCTACTGCATCGCCTCCGATGATAGAGTTTAAGCATACCAGGGCGATCGGTAATAATTTTAAAAGTATCATACAATTCACTTTTTCCAACTAATCTATGATAACAAATTATAGATGTGACCTTGCATTAGCTGTGAACAAATCAGAATTTAGGCGATCGCCCCCAACACCATTTCCCATCTCCCATTCCCAGATTTTCAACAAAAGTGCGATCGGTGCTAATTTTCAGTCGAGCAGTATGATAAGATTATTTTAAAATTTTAATTCCGAGGAATTTTTGCTGTATTTATATTGACAAGCATCGGCTTATAAGTATTCTCACTGAGGCATAGCTGTTACCTGTAAATTTTTACTGACAGTACAATTATTGGAGTAAACCCATGTTAAAAACAGTGGTTGGTCATAGCAACGACCCTGACTCTCTCTCCGCCATAACAGAAGTCCTAGAGCAATGCCAGCAATCCCTGTCAGGAGCATCACCTCAAGCGGCTATACTGTTTGCAGCCATTGACTTTGAACATACTCTCATCTTAAATCAAATTAATCTGACATATCCGGGAATTGAGCTAATTGGTGGCACAACCGATGGAGAGATGTCTTCTGTTCTAGGATTTGAGCAGGATTCCCTCACTCTGATGCTATTTTGTTCGGACAACATCACTATTCGTGCTGGAATTGGACGAGACATTTCCCAGGACTTGAACTGCGCCATTCAAACCGCTATTGTTCAAGCAACAACAGGTCATACAGAACCGATTAAACTCTGTATTACTTTGCCAGAAAGTCTCACCACCAGCGCCGTTTTGATTTTAGATAGCTTGAATCAAGCTTTAGGGGGAAAAGTACCTATTTTGGGCGGACTCACGGCGGATCAGTGGCAGTTCAAAAAAACTTATCAGTTCTACAAAACAGAAGTTTATAGCGATGCAATTCCCATTATTTTAATATCGGGATCGATCCTCTTTTCTCATAGTGTTGCTAGTGGGTGGAATCCGGTTGGTAAGCGAGGTAAAGTTACCAAAGCTTCTCAAAATGTAGTCTACGAAATCGATAGTAAACCTGCTCTAGAGTTTTATCAGCACTATTTGGGGAAAAGGATGCCAGCCACAGAATATCCTCTAGCCGTGTTTGATATCAATGAAACTAATTACTATGTGCGAGCATCTAACGGAGTTTACGATCCAGCAGTTGGTAGCGTGACCTTTTTTGGGGATGTTCCAGAACAGGCGATCGTTCAAATTTCCGAAGCCACCCATGATAGTATTCTATCTGCATCTCGAACATCTATGATGCAAGCCTTACAGAATTATCCCGGTAAAGAACCTGCTGCTGCTTTGTATTTTTCCTGTTGCGGTAGGCGACAAGTTTTAGGTACTCGCACTAAAGAAGAATATGCACTAACTCAGACCTGTTTGACCAAATCCTTGCCCAGTTGTGGCTTTTACACCAATGGGGAAATTTCCCCCTTAGAAGCTAGGGGTATCTCTTATTTTCATAATGAAACATTTGTCACTTTGCTAATCGGAGAAGCCTAAGATGCAGTCAGAAGAAATAGACCTTAGGGCAATAATTAAGCAGCTTGAAAAAGAAAATCGCATTTTACGCAAAAAATTAGAGCGATCGGAGACAACTTGCCAAGAACTAGAGCAAACGAATCAAAAAAAAGAATCTTTGCTCCGGCAAATTATCAACGACCTAGAAAATTCCCAAAAAGAAGTTAAAGAAAAGCGTCAGTTAGAACAGACTTTGAGCGAACTTAAACGCACTCAAGCCCAACTCGTTCATGCTGAAAAAATGTCTAGCCTAGGGCAGCTTGTAGCAGGAGTAGCTCATGAAATTAATAATCCAGTCAACTTCATCCACGGCAACTTAAAATACTTGGACGAATATGCTCAAAACCTGTTGAGTATCGTGCAACTTTATCAGCAGCACTACCCAAATCCGGTAGCTGAAATTCAAGGCGAGGCAGATGAAATAGACCTAGCTTTTTTGCAGCAAGACTTGCTCAAAATTGTGACTTCTATGAAGCTAGGAACAGAACGCATCCGTAACATTGTCCTGTCTTTGCGGATATTTTCGCGAATGGACGAAGCTCACCTCAAGTCAGTCGATATTCATGAAGGAATTGATAGTACATTACTCATTTTGCAGCATCGTCTGAAAAATCATCCGGAAAACTCAGAGATTCAGGTGATTCGGAACTACGGTAATTTGCCACGGGTGGAGTGCTATGCCGGACAACTTAATCAGGTGTTTATGAATATTCTGGTCAATGCTATTGATGCCATTGAAGAATTAAATCAAAAACGAACGGTTCCAGAAATAAAAGAAAATGCTAGTCAGATTACTATCTCTACATCAGTGGTTGATGCAAAATGGGTACAAATTGCGATCGCAGATACGGGATTAGGAATTCCCGAAGAAATTCAAGAACAAATATTTAATCCGTTCTTCACCACAAAACCCATTGGGAAGGGCACAGGAATGGGAATGGCGATTAGTTACCAGATTATCACTGAAAAACATGGCGGTAAGCTCATGTTTTTTTCAACTGCGGGAAGAGGGGCGGAGTTTGTGATTCATATTCCTATCAAGAAACAAGTCTGTAATCCGGTTTAATCAAATCCTTACAGCCGAATGTAACATCAGGTTTGGTCCCCGGACCAGACGCGACTATATATATTATCGATCGGCAAATTCTAGAATGGTCTATCGATATCCAGGACAAATGACGACACTGATTAAACAACTTGGCTACGAACCCAGCCTTACGGATATTCCCTGGCTACCCACCCTCAACCCCACCGTCTAGCAACCGCCCTACAGAAGCCAGAGACATCTCGCCGAAAGGTATCTACAACCATTGTGCCAAAAAAATATATTCTGTATTCTACAATACATTTATTTAATTAATGATTGCTTACACTCTCCAAGTGTGGATTGTGTATTTTCGATAATTCTCCAAAACCTCAGGCACAAAATTTTTGATCTTACCAGGGTAAAAATTAGGTACTAAATCTGTGCCAAGTTGATATCAATGATATTGACCAAATTTAGTACACGCTCTTGCCATCTATTGTTTTGTTAATAACCGATATCCAACCGCATCTGACACTGGATTGTCATCAATATAGTGTCAGGATAGTGTCAGGGCGATCGGACCTCGCTCTAACCACCCGTAATAAAACTTGTTTGTAGTCAGGACTAAAGCCATGATTATAAAACAAGAAAAAGGACTAACATCCTCACTAAAAACTGGCTGTTCCTAAGCCGTATCTTTTCAAAACTACTTGTCCCCAAATCAACAACAAAAAACTATCATGAGTGGAAACGAATCGCGCGTTCAAGCAATTTCCCAAATTGTCAACCGCCCACTGACACCTACCCAGCCTGCGAAACGACTAGAAGATATGTGGGCAACAGATGTCTTCACTCTCAGCAAGATGCAAGAGAGTCTGCCCAAAAGTATTTTTAAATCAGTAAAAAATACAGTTCAAACCGGCAAAAAACTCGACGAATCCGTAGCTGACGTAGTTGCGGTAGCCATGAAAGACTGGGCTATTTCCAAAGGAGCATTGTACTACGCTCACGTATTTTATCCGCTCACCAACAGCACCGCTGAAAAACACGACGGTTTCATCTCTGTACAAAGCGATGGTTCAGTCATCTCAGAATTTGCCGGCAAACTGCTAGTACAAGGTGAACCAGACGGCTCCTCCTTCCCCAACGGCGGCATCCGTTCCACCGCCGCCGCTCGCGGATACACAGCTTGGGATGTCACCAGCCCTGCCTATGTCATGGAAACAGACAACGGCATGACATTGTGCATTCCCACTGTTTTCATCTCCTGGACAGGCGAAGCACTAGACAAGAAAACACCGCTGTTGCGTTCCATTGCCGCAATGAACAAAGCAGCAACCCGCGTTTTGAAACTATTAGGAAATACCGAAGTTGCTCCCGTAAATTCCAGTTGCGGTGCCGAACAAGAATACTTCCTAATAGATGCCAACTTTGCCAACAATCGTCCCGATTTACTGTTAGCAGGTCGCACCCTGTTTGGCAAACCTCCAGCCAAAGGTCAGCAATTTGACGACCACTATTTTGGAGCAATTCCAGAGCGCGTTCAAATCTTCATGCAAGAAGTAGAAGAAAGAATGTATCGCCTCGGAATTCCCGCCAAAACCCGCCACAACGAAGTAGCACCAGGTCAATTTGAAATTGCACCAGTTTTTGAAGCAGCCAACGTTGCCAGCGACCACCAACAATTAACCATGACAATTCTGCGCAACACCGCGAAGAAACATGGTTTTATTTGCTTACTCCACGAAAAGCCTTTTGCAGGCATTAACGGTTCCGGCAAACACGTCAACTGGTCAGTCGGTAACGCCACCCAAGGCAACTTGTTAGACCCAGGCGATACACCGCACTCCAACATACAATTCCTAGTGTTCTGCGGTGCTGTAATTCGCGGCGTACACAAATACGGCCCTTTGTTGCGCGCCGTAGTTGCAACTGCCAGCAACGACCACAGATTGGGTGCCAATGAAGCTCCGCCAGCGATTATCTCTGTCTATTTGGGTTCGCAATTAGAAGATATCTTCGATCAAATTCGCCAGGGCGGAATTAAGGGTTCTCAAGGTCGCGGAATCATGAATTTAGGCGTAGAAACACTGCCTACTTTCGTAAAAGATGCCGGCGACAGAAACCGGACATCGCCCTTTGCTTTTACTGGCAACCGTTTTGAATTCCGTGCTGTAGGTTCCGGTCAATCTGTTTCCGGCCCCTTGGTGGCGATGAATACAATTCTGGCAGATTCTTTGGACTGGGTTGCTAACAAGTTAGAAAGCGATTTGGCAAAAGGAACTGAACTAAATGCTGCCATCCAAAACGCCCTGAAAGAAGTCATGGACGAGCATGGTGCAGTAGTATTCGGTGGCAATGGCTATTCTGAAGAATGGCATAAAATGGCCGTGGAAGAACGCGGTTTAGCCAACTTGCGGACTACTGCCGATGCTCTGCCCGTGTTGAAAGCAGAATACATTGAAGATTTGTTTGAAAAGACAGGTGTGTTGACTCCTGTTGAATTGGAAAGCCGTTTCGATGTCTATGCAGAGCAGTATTTGCTGGCAATTGAAGTTGAAGCGAAACTGGTAGTCAGCATGGCAAAAACCCTGATTTATCCAGCAGCGGTGAGTTATTTGTCGGATCTTTCTAACACTATTGCTGGTTTGAAAGAAATTGGCATTGACTTAGATAAAGAAACTGCCCAAAAGGTAGCCACCCTGCTTAAATCGATGATGGATTGTACTAGCAAGTTGACTGATGCTTTGAGCAATCATGATTTTGCTTCGACAGAAGAGCATATGCAGTATGCTTCGCAAACAATTCGTCCTTTGATGGATGAGGTTCGCCAGTATGCGGATGCTTTAGAAGGTGAAATTGCTGATGAGTTGTGGCCGTTGCCTACTTATCAGGAAATGCTGTTCATTAAGTAATCGCCAACCTGGTTAATTTCGGGTGAGATTTGTGGGGACACGGCAGTGCCGTGTCCTTTCACGTTATGGTTGTTTCGGAATGATTAAACCGCAGAGACCACAGAGGCCGCAGAGTCCGAGAAGAGGGAGATGAGTAGAGGACGATACCAACGGATTTGATATCAACCCCATTTCAGCGTTCCGGGCAAACAGGCAAAATTCGCCTCTGGCGCTGTGGAACTTGAGCGATTGAATTAGATGCTACCAGCGTCACTTGCCCTTGAGCATCCATCACCCAACCTTGAGCAGGAATAACTGCTGGTGGTGGCATTTTTATTTCCGCTTTTTTACCCTGTAGATTCTGACTTTCACCTCTGGCTGGTTCCACCCAACTAAACTGGGTAGAATCGCTATTAAGCACATCACTAGGGTTGGCTGGTACTCCTCCTTTACCAGTGATAGTAAACTCACTTCCCGCTCCTTGTATGCAGGGATTAGCCACAATTAATGCAGCCGGCTCGACAACATTTTGAGGTAGTTCTACTAAACCTTGAGCGGGATTTACACCAGCAGTGCTAAATGTTACCGCACCTTGCAAGGCCGGGCCAGCCTGTTGAGAAATGGCGGCGATATCGCTAGTGGGAATTAAAGATGTGGGATTTACTTGTAAATTGGCAAATTCCGCATCATTCAGTCCTAAAGTGTTTCTAGCTTGTTCTCGGTTAATGGTAGTAAAGCCAAAGATATTCGGGACATTAACCGCAACTTGTCCGCCCCTAGCTGTGCGAGCGTTGGCTGTAATGTCGCTATTTTCTCGCGGTAGAGCTACCAAAATATCGCTATTAATTCTGATATTTCCACCGTCAGAAATACCTGCATCAGTGGTAATTCTGCTGCCGCGGCGCAACTGGATGGATCGCGCTTCCAGGTTGATATTTGCTCCCGTACCAGATACAGTTGTACCATCAATGCTGGCTTTGTTGTCAAGGGCGATCGAGTTAGCTACAACGTTAATATTGCCAGCCCTACCTGTTCCTGAAGATTGAACATTAACCACTGCACTATCCCGAAGGATCAATTGACTAGCATTCAAATTCAACGAGCCTGCATTTCCGCTAGCAGTGGAATTGACAGCATTAAACGCCCTACCAGCCGAGGCCTCAATTGCACTCCTCAACCGACTGTTACTCCCAATACCTTGCACTTCTACGCGATCGGCATTAATTGTAATATCTCCGGCATCTGCTATACCCAGAGAAGCCGCAGAAATAACGCCGCCATTCTGCACAGTTAGTTTAGGTGTTGAGAGGCGGATATCTCCACCTCTACCAGAACTTGCAGTTTGAGTAACAAAAGAACTTGCTACATAGCCCGCATTCCCCAAAAATCTTGACTCGCCGCTTACTTCTATAGACTCGGAGGCTCTCACAGTTAAATTTCCTCCCGTCCCCCCACTTGTATAAAACACGACTTCGCCAAAAATAGCACCCGTCGTTAAACTAATTGTGGCTCCATTAGAAACAGTTAGCCGTTTAGTGTCGATGCTAATATCCCCACCTTTTCCATTCCCCTCAAAAGTATTCGTACCGAGCCTAGTTTGCCCTAAACCTACAGGGAGACTCCCCGACAATTCCACAGATTCACTCGCTTTAATCGCGATATTCCCCGATGCTCCATCACTAAGACTGAAGCTGGCAAAAGCACCGCCATCGCGCAGTATTAACCGTTGGGCTTCAACAGTAATGTTTCCACCTTGACCAGTGGTTGCGTTCGTTGTGCCGTTATAGAGCGTCGAACTAACGAGTTCGACGTTGTTGGCGCGGATAGTCAGATTTCCGCCATTCCCAGCACCAAAGGTGGGGGCACCGGCCACTACCCCATTGCTCATCAACAGCCGTCCGGCTTCAATGTTAATGTCTCCTGCGGCTCCACTGCCAATAGTGCTAGTGAACAGAACAATTTGCGAAACAAAGGGGTTGCCTGTTCCAGATGTCTGAAAATTTTCTGTAAGCTGCTGATAGCCCTCAATTCCCAACCCGAACATTTCTACTGAGTCAGTAGCGTGGATGTTGATATTGCTCCCTTTCCCATCTCCCAGTGTCGTGGTGAAAATTTGTGACCCCTCTTGTAGTCGCAAGTTTTGGGCATTGATGTCGATGCCTCTGCCGTCCATATTTCCTAGTGTCAGTCCATAAATTCCAGAACCGTTGAGAGTGATATTTCCACCTCTGATATCAACCTTGCCACCTCCTAATCCGCTGGTATTTATCAATGCACCGTTCATTTCAATATTGCCAAAGTTATGAATATTGCTGTAGTTTAAATTCAGACCCAAAGCCGTTAGTTCAAATTGTACTAAACCTGGACTCTTCACACTTCCCAGAAGAATTTGTCCGCTATAAGCTGTTAAATTTCCTCCTTGCAGTTGAATGTCTCCACCAATTAAGGCTAAAGTTTGACCTGGATCTACTGCTAAACCAAGTTTGTTAGAAACAGGAACTTCTATAGTCAGTGGCGGTAAGGTTGGTGTGGGGCCAATTGATTGGGAAGAGTTTACAATTGTGCCGGGATTGTCTCGAAATCTCAAGCCCACAGGAATATTAATCGCTAATAATGGTACTGTCCTAGGGTTTTTGCTACTAAATTCAAAGCCATTATTAAAAACAATACTATCAGCAGTTGAGCCTAAAAATGACCCGCGTAAATCTAACCGCGCATTGGAACCAAAGATAATTCCTTGCGGGTTGAGTAAGAATAAGTTGGCGTTTCCTTGTACTCCTAATGTTCCTAAAATATTGGAAGGATTGCCACCTGTGATGCGGGTAAAAATGTTAGCAATGCCGTTGGGATTGGCAAAATAGGCTCCTCTGCCTTCACCGACGTTGAATTCGCGGAAACTGTGAAATAAGTTAGGGCCGCGAGTTGCACCGCCTTCTATGCGGTCTGATGGTAGGTTATTGATGGTGTCGGAGACTGTGCGGGAGTTTTCTGTTCCCAAAGTGCGATCGGGGACGATTTGAGCGAGAGTGGTAGTGGGAAATAGTAAGAATAAAGTAAAAAATAGAGTGGGAAATAGGCGGGACATAGTTATATTGCTCCATATATTATGGGAAATAAAAAATAGAATACCCCGACCCCAGACTTCTTAGAAAAGTCGGGGATTTAACATAAGATTGGATAAACGTACTTAAAGCCAGATAAATGATTGTACCGCGTCTAGAACAATTTAGAGGCTGCTTGATCGGTCAGTGCCTTGGCGACGCTGTAGGCTGTAGAGTAGAAGGCTATCCTCCCGAAGTTTGCCAAAACTTTGTCACCTACGAAGTTCGACTTAAAAAAATTAAAGATCGCGATCGCTTCGGCTTCCCCTTTGGTCAATATACCGACGATTCCCAACTCGCCCGCGAACTCCTCCAAAGCTATCTCGCTTGTGGCGAATTCGACCCCAGCGACTACGCGACTCGTATTGCTGACATTTTCGCTCAAGAACGCATTGTCGGGCGGGGTCGATCGACTGAAGAAGCTGCAAACCGGCTGATTCGGGGCGTTGCTTGGCAAGAAGCTGGCACTCCTGCTCCCAGTGCTGGTAATGGTAGTGCTATGAGGGCAGGACCGATCGGCTTAATATTCTACGATCGCCCGTCTCAGCTCATACAAGCTGCTTGCGATCAAGGGCGCATTACCCATCAAGACTCGCGGTGTTCTGCGGGTGCTGTGGCGATCGCCGGGGCTGTCGCGATCGCCCTTCAATCTGACACTATTGAAACTGAGCCATTCCTGGGCCAACTGAGCGAATGGGTAGCAGAAGTTGATTCTTCCTTTGCCGCTTTGCTGAAAGATTTGATTGAGTTGGTCAAATTGCCCCCAGAGTCAGCGGTAGAGCTGATTTCTAAAGCTGGACTACCGTTAAACTACCAGCATTCTTGGCAAGGAATTTCGCCCTTTGTCGTCGGTAGCGTCTTATGGAGTTTATATGCGTTTTTGAGAACGCCTGAAGATTACTGGGAAACTCTCTGCACTAGCATCGCCGTTGGTGGCGATGTGGATACCACCGCAGCAATGGCTTGTGCCATCAGCGGGGCATTTCTAGGTTTAGAAGCCATCCCGAAGCAACTAACGGAACTTTTGAACGATCGGGAGACCTGGGGCTTGGACGAACTGACTAAACTCGCTGACAGTTGTTATCAGTTAAAAATGAAGTTGTAGCCGCTTCTAACAAGTTAAGACTTATTGCAAGTGCGATCGCGATCGGATTTGATATCAGTCACGATTTGGTGGGCCTAAGTCATTAGGTAAATCGTTCAGCGTTTTTCCTAGGGCTTCGCAAAGGGCTTTCATTTGAACAATTGTGAGTTCAGGTTCGTCTATTCCCCGTTCCCAGTTGCTGATTGCTTGCTGAGTTAGAGTTTTTGCGCCCGTTTTGTCAGGAATTTGCTTGGCTAAAGCCGATTGTGACAAACCAGCAGCTTCTCGCAATATTTGCAGTGCTGGTATATCTTTGGAATCTTGAGCTTGTTTCTTTTTAGACATATCATAGAAATTTACAAGCAAACTTGTTTACAAGATCAAGTTTTACAAGTATGCTTTTAAATATAGGACAACGGAAAGTTGGCTTGTGTAGCCGGACGGTGGAAACGCTTTGGTTTATTGTATCAAAGTATTAAACATTAACACAAAAACTTTTCTGTACTTGGCGATCGCACTAATTCTGTGATATTCTTCCCTTCCTCGAACTATTCCCAATTATGCCCACATCCACGGACAACTTCTATGTAGGCGATGTCGCCTTCAACTTTCACTTTGCAGGCCCCCTTCTAGACTTTGAAGAAGAAATCCAGAATCAATCACCCTTTCACGATTTAGAATACCTAACTGGCGAAATAAAAAGGGGATTCCTAGACTACGTGCGCCAAGGAATCATGCTGGATGCTATCCGAAGACTGCGATTGTATAAAGACCTGTTCAAAACCTTTAAAAAATATTGCGAACAAGCATTAGGTAGGCAGTATTTTTACTGTACGCAAATCATCAAAGCTGCTGGCATTTGTCTGCGCTTAATTAAAGCCGGATTTGATATTTTGCCTAGCTGCGTTGCTCAGGTTGTCCCTTTGTTTAAACACGCAGTCACCGACCAATATGGCGACTGTCATTTGGAGGAGAAATGGCAAGAAGTTGTGGATGTAGTGCCAAAAGAAAAGATTACCGCAGTTACTATTAGCGAAACGGTTGACAACAATCCCGAACTGCGGCTCAAACAAATTAAGATTAAAACGGACACCTACGCTCTTTTATCTAAAAAAGCAGCCGCAGCGGGTATGTCAATTTCGGAATTGTTAGCCCGGTTGGTGGATGAATACAATCCCCGAAATGTAGAGGAAGCAGCGGAACATACTCCCGAACAAGAGGAAATTTTAGACCAGTTAGACGAGGAGTTTAAGAAGCCTGCAACGGAAGAAAAATCCCCAGCGGCTAAAGGCAATAAATCTCAAGGTTTTGGAGTGAAGGTTAAGTCAAAAGGTGCTAAAGGGGAAGTTAAGACTAAAGGTGTGGGCGAGAAAATTCAGGCTAAAAGTTCGGCTGGTAAAGTTAAGTTGAAAAATCGGCAATTTGAAATTAAAGGGGAGAAACAGTCGAATTCATTGGAGGATAAAAATCATGAAATTATCGGAGAAAAATCTCAGGCTGCGTCAACATTAACTGAGGGAGGTTCTAGGGAATAAAATTCAGTACCACCGGATTGAAACTACTGTGTTTAATTTGTGGCAAATATAGCGACAGCCAAGACGGTGGCTAGGGAGCCCCGACTTCTTTAAGAAGTCGGGGCTCTGGTATAGGAATCGCCAAGGCTGTTAAGGCGATTCCTATAATATCAAATTCGGTAGAATCGGAATTGATAAGTAAATCCACTTAATTAAACGTAAAATACGAATGACCGAAAAGCTGACTGCATAAGTCTTCTTCCTTCTTCCTTCTACTTATGAAGTCGAGAAACCGGGTTTTTTACCAAAATACTTCGTTCCGGTCCACAAATTTAATAAAAACCCGGTTTCTTTGTCGGAGTCCTTAAGTCCTATATGACCTTAGAAGGTTCCCCCTCCCCAGGCGGTTCCACGGAATCACCAAAAGCAATCCGCAGAAATGGCGGGGCTAAAAATGTTGTTAGAATCACCATGATAATAATCGACACTTCCAATGGTTTATCAAGAACCCCACTCGCCGAACCAATGCCTGCAAAAACTAACCCGACTTCACCGCGAGGAATCATCCCAACTCCGATCGCCAATCGATTAATTCCCGGCTGACCAAAAACCACCCAGCCTGTAACTAGCTTGCCAATAATCGCCACCAAAATCAAGAAAACAGCAATCAAAAGTCCCGCCCGATTATCCGGGACTGTGGGGTTCAAAACTCCCAAATCCGCCCGTGCTCCCACCGTCACAAAAAAGACGGGTACAAGTAAATCGGCGATAGGTTTCACCAATTCATCCAACTCATTGCGCGCATCGCTTTCATCCAAAACCAAGCCCGCAGCAAACGCACCCAAAATCGCTTCCAGATGGATTGCATTACCCAGAAATGCCATGAAGTAGGCAAAAGTAAATGCCGGAATCACAATATTGCCACGAGTTTTGAGTGTCTCTACAACCCCAGTAAAGGTTTTGTTGAAAAAACCACCCAACAGAATCGAACCTAGCAGAAAAGCAGTGGCACTAACAATCAAATAAATGACATTAACCACATCAATTTCACCAGTTTTAGCTAAGCTAGCAACAACAGCTAGGACAATAATTCCTAGCACATCATCAATCACCGCCGCACCGACAATTATTTGACCTTCTTTAGATTTTAGTTGTCCTAATTCCGACAAAACTTTCGATGTAATGCCAATGCTAGTTGCCGTCAAAGCGGCCCCGGCAAAAATCGCTGGAATCGCCGCAGTATGGAAGAAAATCATCAAGCCCGCAGTACCAGCGGCAAAGGGAACTGCCACGCCAACACAGGCGACAACAACAGCTTGAATTCCGACTTCCTTAAGTTGTCTGAGGTCCGATTCTAGGCCAATTTCAAACAACAGAATAATTACACCCAATTCAGCTAACACTGAAATGACTTCACTCTGGGATTCAAAGATACTGGTGACGGCGGCTGGGGAGAGATGATTAATTAATTGCAGAACACTCATAATCCCAGAGTCTGAGGCTGACAGCCCAGCTTCGGGAAAGACGATGAGGTGTAATGCCGATACTCCGACAATTACCCCTGCGACTAATTCACCTAAAACAGGGGGGAAATCGAAGTTTCTAGCTACTTCTGCGCCTAGTTTACTGGCGAGATAAATCACTACTAAACTAAGTAAAACTCCGCTGAGGACGATGGGAGAATATTCGGCTTCGACGGTTGCTAACAAAGGTATGGGAGCAACTAGGGATGCCATCCCAGAACTTAAGGCTGTAATTGTATGGTTCACAAACATGAATTAGGTGAGGATAAGAAGGACGATTCTAGGGTGACTGTTCGCTGTTAAATGTGAGTTGCCAGAGTGATAACTGCTAGCTATTTTATAGCTACTTAACTCAACATGAAGCTCAAGCAAAACTTGAAGAACCCAAATCGGGAGGAACATCCTGCCATCGTCCTTGACCTACTGCTTGAATTGCTTCTTTTAGCAAGATATCTCCAGTATAAATCGCTCTACCAACGATCGCACTTTTGACACCAATTGCTTCCAAGGCTAACAAACTCAACAAATCTGCGATGGAACTAACACCACCGGAAGCAATCACCGGAATCGAAATAGCATTGGCAATTTCGCGCAAAGATTCCAAATTCGGCCCTTCCATTGTACCATCGCGGTGAATGTCGGTATAAATAATTTCAGCAGCACCTAATTCTGCCATTTGCTGTGCTAATTCTGTTGCTAAAACTTCCGATGTTTCTAGCCAGCCTCTAGTTGCAACTTTACCATTTCTGGCATCAATGCCGACCAGAATTTGACCGGGAAATTCGCTGCACAATTCACCGACTAATTCCGGTTTTTCGACAGCGACAGTGCCGAGAATTGCCCGCCGAACGCCTAAATTAAGGATAGCAGCCACGGAAGTGCGATCGCGCATTCCGCCACCTACTTGACAGGGAACATCAACGGCTCTGACAATGGCTTCAATGGCTGCCTGGTTGACGGGATGACCTGCTTTGGCACCGTCGAGGTCTACTAAATGCAGCATGGTTGCGCCTTGATTTACCCACTGTCTGGCGACTTCGACGGGGTTGTCGTTAAAAGTTTGCGACTTCGCGTAGTCTCCCTGATAGAGTCTGACGCATTTTCCATCCAATAGGTCGATCGCGGGAATTACATTCATAATTTGGGAATTGGGAATTGGGAATGGGGAATTGGGAATGGGGAATTGGGAATGGGGAATTGGGAATTGGGAATTGGGAATTGGGAATTCTCTTTCTTCTTCCTTCTTCCTTCTTCCTGCTTCCTGCTTCTGGGAGCTAAAGTCCTGACTACAAACATCCTACAATATTTTAAACTGACGGACGCTGTATTTTTGTGGGAAAAAATGCTCGGAATGCCGTATTTCGCTCTTCGGGAGTTTCTTTGGCCCAATTTGATAAGCTTTCATAGAAAAAGAATGAGACACCGGCAAAGTTTCGTTTTCGCACTTCTTGTACTTGTTCTTGAATTTGTTTGAGGGGAACCGGGTTATTTTTCAAACCAGTTAAAATACCGATCGCCGTGGGAATATGAGGCTTAGCAAGTTTAACTTCTTCTCGTTCCAGTTCCTGATTAAAACGCTTGATATCGCTGCGATAAACCTGCAACACAATTTCTTCGATGTAACCGCGTCTTTCCCAAGTAAACCAGTCTTGCAAACTAGCTGGTAAGGCAAAGTTAAAAGGGTTGGGAGATAAAGCCACAATACATTTTTGTTTTCGGGCTTTGATAGCAGTAAAAAGTCGCGCCATGAAGTCATTAATTCTGTCAGCACGCCACCGCACCCAGAAGGTTTCGCGAGAGTCGTTCGAGGGAGGTTGTTTGATATCTTTTTGGTACATTAAAACCGTTAGCGGTTCATATCCAAATTCTGACGGTAAGCCGAAATGGTCGTCAAATTGAATCCCATCTAGATCGTAATTTGCCACCAGTTCCACAACTAAATCTTGGATAAATTTCTGCACTTCTGGATGAAAAGGACTCAGCCATACCCGATCTTCTATACCTTCTTTCCAAATAGTTGAACCGTCGCGTCGTTTCGCCAGCCAGTCGGGGTGCAATCTCGCTAATTCCGATTTGGCGGGAGCCATGAAACCAAACTCAAACCAAGGGATTACTGCGATACCTTTTTTATGTGCTTCTGTAATGATTTCTTTGAGAACATCTCGCCCTTTTAATGCTGGTGCTGGGTCATTTAATTGTCCGAATACTCGTTTGGCTACAGCGCTGGGATGAATGGTATAACCCCCTTGCCAAACGGTAGGATATATGGTATTAAAATTAAGTTTTTCTAGGCGATTTACAGCGTCATTTATGTTTTTGCGGGAGAAGATGACATCGCTGTCAATGTTGGTCAGCCAAATGCCGCGCAATTCGGTTTTTATAGGCATTTTTGGCGGAGTTTGAGCCCAGCCACGGGGAGAGAAGATGGCGGTGGATGTGAGGGCGATCGCACAAACAAGTATTAAAGCCAGTATCCTCTGCGATCGGTGTAGTTTAATCATCAACTTTTTGTACATATTACCCATTACCCATTACCGATTACCCTTGGCTACTTCATGTTACTGACAAAGGCTAGATCTCAATTTTATCTTACTTTGAGCGATCGGGCAAATTCATCACTTGGCGGTAATGTGCCTCAATTTCAGTCACCATTGCTGATTGGCGCTTGCTAGTCCACTGACTGCGATCGAATAATTCCTTTCTCAAATCATCCACATCAATTGTTTTCACCTTACCTTCTGCTACAAGTTGTTTACCATTTACCCAAACACTATGCACAGCATTAGTCGAACGACCCAAGATGAGTAAACCAATGGGATCTGTCCGTGGTAGTAATGATAAATTCGTTAAATCGTATAACACAAAATCCGCTCGTTTGCCTACCGCCAAAGAACCAATTTCATCTGCCATATTTAAGCCTTTGGCTCCTCCTAATGAGGCCATTTCTACTGACTGTCGTGGCGTAATCCAATGGCTATAATCTAAATCCGTGATGTTGTGCAATAGGGAACCAATCTTAATCGCTTCTAGCAAATCCTGGGAGTCATTGCTAGCGGCACCGTCGCAACCAAAGGAAACATTTACTCCGGCTTTAAGGTATTTTAAAATTGGTGCGATACCGCTTCCTAAACGTAGGTTACTGAGGGGATTATGGACAACGGTGGATTGGGTTGCTGCCATAATTGCAATGTCTGCATCGTCCAACCAAACACAGTGTGCTAGGGATGTTCTGGGACTCAAATACCCAATTTGTTGCAAGTGTGCTACGGCGCTACAACCATATTTTTCTTGAGCTAATTGTTTCTGGGCGCGGGTTTCTAAGAGGTGGGCGTGGCGGCAAAGATTTTGGCGATCGCTCAAATCGATACAGCCTTCAAATAACGCATCAGAACACAGTTGAATTCCCGTCGGTGCTAATAATATATTTACACCTAATTCTGGTTTATGAAACAGTTTTATGGCTGATTCCATTAAATCTAAAGTTGCCTGAGTCGATCGCAAATAAGCTGATGCCTCGATACCACTATCGCCACCGGGCATTCCCGATTTTAGAGATTCATCTTGAATTAACGGCCCGATGAAAGCGCGAATTCCAATTTCTTGGTAAGCGCGAACTGCCGCCGCAATAGTCTCTAATTCTTGTCCGGGAATCAAGACTAAATGATCGACTACGGTTGTCCCTCCAGATAGCAATGTTTCTACGGCTGTTCCCAGTGCACTCAAGTAAATTTGTTCGGTATCGAGAGGGGTAAAATCGTACAATTCTGCAATCCACAATTCCAGCGGCAAAGGGGGAATTATGCCCCGCTGCCACATTTCGGAAGAATGCGTGTGGGCGTTGACAAAACCGGGAAGCAGCAGCTTATTTGTGCCGTCGATAACTGTTTCACCCCCCCTATCCCCCCCTTGGTAAGGGGGGGGACTAAAAAGGGCGGTTTCCCCTTGGTAAGGGGGGGGACTAAAAAGGGCGGTTTCCCCTTGGTAAGGGGGGGGACTAAAAAGGGCGGTTTCCCCTTGGTAAGGGGGGGAATTAACAGAGGGGTTGTTGGGTGCGATCCTCTTCGAGGGCTTCGCTAACGAACTTATGCAATTATCCACCACCTGCACCTCTGCGGTTTCATAACCCCCCTCAACGGGAATTAAAACATTTTGAATTGTAAAGCTCACAGATTGACCCCTGCTGGTGAATTCACATCTA
This sequence comes from Microcoleus sp. CAWBG640, assembly GCF_020883015.1. Classification (NCBI taxonomy): domain Bacteria; kingdom Bacillati; phylum Cyanobacteriota; class Cyanophyceae; order Oscillatoriales; family Microcoleaceae; genus Microcoleus; species Microcoleus sp. CAWBG640. The sequence continues at coordinate 23,800 of NZ_JAHRFC010000002.1, read as the reverse complement.
TTTATTATTTTACGATCGGTCTGGTCTAAAACTGGCTGCGCCCCAAGGATTTTAGCATATTGAATTACAGATGAATTATTATAAAACTTTCCTTAAGATATCTAGATTTGGCGATAATCTAGGATAGGACAATTTAATTATATCGAATCCCCAAAAAAATGTCAGAATAGCTGTGTTTAATTTTTGTTAATTTATTAAGCTGAAAATCTTCACCTTTGGTAAATTAGTAAGTAAAAAAATGGTGATAAAATTGAAATTAGTTTTGTGCGATAGAACCTATGAATCCTGAAAATCTCCGTACCTTGGGCGTGCCGCCGAATGCTTGGAAAGTTGATGCCAAAATTGCCGACATCACCCGCCCCCAACTGCCTCCCCAAATTGTAACTTTGGAAACACAAACTAAAACGCTGCGTGTGGATTTAGCCAAAGCTGCAATGTTGGTGATCGATATGCAAAATGATTTCTGTCATCCCGACGGTTGGCTATCATATATTGGCGTAGATGTAACGCCAGCGAGAACTCCAATTATTCCTTTACAAAATTTACTGCCAAAATTGCGATCGCGCGCAATTCCGATTATTTGGATCAACTGGGGAAACCGCCCCGATTTACTCAATATTAGCGCAGCTTCCCGTCACGTTTACAATCCCACAGGAGACGGCGTAGGTTTGGGAGATCCGCTACCAAAAAACGGTGCTGCTGTATTAACGGCTGGGAGTTGGGCGGCGCAAATTGTCGATGAATTGACACCGAAATCGGAGGATATTTGCGTTGATAAATATCGGATGAGTGGCTTTTGGGATACTGCTTTAGATAGTATTCTCAAAAACCTGGGCAAAACTACACTTTTCTTTGCAGGAGTCAACGCGGATCAGTGCGTGATGGCGACGCTGCAAGATGCTAATTTCCTCGGTTACGACTGCATTTTAGTCAAAGATTGTACTGCTACGACATCGCCAGATTATTGCTGGCAAGCTACTCTATATAACGTTAAGCAATGTTTTGGTTTTTTGTCTAATTCTCAGGCTATGTTAGAAGCAATTAAATAGCAGTCAGTCCTTAGTCATTAGTCAGCAGTCATTAGTCAGCAGTCATTAGTCAGCAGTCATTAGTCATAATGACATCAGAAACATAACAACCAGCACCAAAGAAACCGGGTTTTTGCAGTTTTTGTCGCCTGTAACGGGTCTTCTCGTAAAAACCCGGTTTCTGGCCACCCATACCTAAATCCTAAACTAATGACTCTGGCTCCCTCGCTAATGACATTAAAAACATAACAACTGATAATTTACCATAATAAAAACATGACAAATCAGTGCATGATTCCCGTGTCAAAGTCTCCCCAAGACTACCAAGTATTTCGCATTAGTCCATGGGATACTAATAGATTAGCCATCGTCTTCGATCCCGCAGCAGCTAATAGTTCATTAACAGTTTGCATCGAAATTTTTGATGTGGGTGGCAAAACTCCTCCCAATCGGCATTTATTGGCAGTAGAAATGTTTTTTGTACTCAAGGGACAAGGGCGAGCAACCTGTGATGGCAAAACAGTTAGTATTAGGGCCGGAGATAGTTTGTTAGTGCCACCCACCAGCACCCACCTAATTGAGAACACTGGTAGCGAACGGTTGTATGCTTTGTGCATCATGGTCCCTAATGAGGATTTTGTAGAACTAATACGCAGCGGTATGCCTGTGGAACTTGATGAGGAAGATATGAGAGTATTAGGGCGATCGGATGTACTCGTGGCCTGCTAAACTGCTGTAAAATTTCGTTACCAGGCTCTACCTGGTAACGCATATTTAAACTGTTGTAAAATCTCGTTACCAGGCTCTACCTGGTAACGCATATTTAAACTGCTGTAAAATTTCGTTACCAGGCTCTACCTGGTAACGCATATTTAAACTGTTGTAAAATCTCGTTACCAGGCAGAGCCTGGTAACGCATATCCAGAGGCTCTGCCTCGATTTCATGCTAAGGTAATATCGGCAGATACTGGAAAAAACCTGGTATCCAAAAACAGATTGTTTTACGTTAAACTTATCAATTTATGAGCGTTATATTTCACATTGCTAAAAGCCAACAGTGGGAAGAAGCAAAACAGCTTCAATTCTATCACGGCGATACCCTAGACTCTGAAGGATTCATCCACTGTTCGACAATCCCGCAAATTACTAGAAGTGCTAATAAGTTTTTTATCGGACAAACAGGATTACTTTTGCTGTGGATAGATTCGGAAAAAGTGCAAGCAGAGGTTAAGTATGAACCGGCCGCCGGAGATATGTATCCCCATATTTACGGGCCGCTGAATGTGGATGCGGTGTTGAAAGTTATGGAGTTTGAAGCAGGTGCCGATGGGAAGTTTGAATTGCCGACAGAATTAAGAGCAAGTATAAATGAACAGGCTTAGTACGTTGTGAAGATAGTTCAAGAAGTATCACTTATTAGTCACGGTGACTTTGAGGAATCACAAGAATGGGGAGTTATCAAAAATGAAATACGGATTGCTATTGACGCCATCGTTTGGCCGGTCGGTGCATCCAGCTTTACGATAAATCCAACCAGGCACGGGAATGGTGTCAAACCTATCAAAAATGCTTGTATGGCTGCTCTTCATGACGATTTTGGATGGCAGCTTGAAACTAAAATCAGATTTGCAACGAGATTCCCTGGACGAGTAGATGCTACCAAAATCTTAGACAATCATTTATTTGCCTTTGAATGGGAAACAGGAAACATCTCATCAAGTCACCGTGCGGTTAACAAACTGGTTCTCGGTATTTTACGAGGGATTTTTTTGGGGACGGCATTAGTTTTGCCCAGCCGGAAACTGTACCCTTATTTGACCGATCGAATTGGCAACTATGAGGAACTAGAGCCTTACTTTGATGTCTGGCGTGCTATTAACATACAACAAGGTTTTTTGGCCATATTTGTAATTGAGCATGATGCCGTTGATAGCAGCGTACCTACAATTACTAAAGGCACAGATGGTCGCGCTTTAATATAAAATTTTTGGCATTCAAGAAAACAACTCTAGTTGAATTGACTCGTTTGGTTGGGCTTTATTTTTGGTCTTTCCCCTTGCTGATTCCCAATTTTCTACATTTCCATTTGCCAAGTCTTGTAACCGCTTGACTGCTGGTTCTATATCGCCGATTTCTGTACCTAGCCAATACCTGCCCAACTTCTCTGCTGCATAAAATGTAGTACCAGAACCTCCAAACGGATCGATTACAACTTGTCCCGGATGCGATGCCATAGCAATGATGCGTTCCAGCATGATTGGAGCTAATTCGTTGGCTCCCCTTTTCTTGTGCTGTCTGTGTCGTACTGGTGGGATATCTGTCCACATTTCCTCAATTAAAGTCCACAGATTTTTTTCGATAATATCTGCTGAAGCATCTTCCCAGACATCTTCGGGAGCATCCCAAACATCCATTAAGTTAATACCTTGAGGATTTAATTTTTTGCGGTGTCCGCCGTAATCTTTAATTTCTCCTCCACAATGTCGGCAGACTTGAATCGGCGTATAAACTTTATTAAAAACTGCTGGTTCGCCTTTTGTGTAGTAAAGCAATCCGTAGTGTGCGGGAGACATTTTCTTGCCGCGAGGAAAGGCTTTAGGCATTCTACAAGCTATCCAGTGACGAAAATTCATTCCTTCTTGATTTAAATATGCACCGTATTCAATGCACCATTTAGGTAAATTGAAAATAAATAGACTTCCCCCAGGCTTCAGCACTCTAATACTTTCTTTAAGCCACTGTTTTGACCAAGCAAGATAATCGCTGGAATTTAGTCGATCGCTTGCACCAGTGCCATAATCTTTGCCCAGATTAAATGGCGGATCGGCAAATACAATATCGGCGCTGTCATCGGGAATAGCACCTAAAAATTTGAGACAGTCTTCCTGATATAGAATGCCGTATTCGCTGTGATAAACCTCTCGCAATCCCCGTTGTGTTGCAGTCACAGGTGATATCATATTCAAAGGTTGCATTGAACTATTTTTGTTGATATTTCTCAGTTCCATAATATTAATTGCAGCTATTCTTGTCAAGAGACTATTGATTCGATCGCACTTTAACCCTTGTATTTTAAAAGAGGTAGATTGCGATTTACCGTGGGGTGGGGGCGGGTTTACGAGATGATCGGTTTTAGGCCAATATTGTTGGTGAACCCGCCAGACAAATATTGGGGTTTAAAGTTCAGGTTAACTGGGGCAAGAGTTGTAAAATCAATGAACATCAATCAAATCTGCTGCCAATTTTAGCGCTGCTTCGCGAGTAGAAATTCTCCCCTCTACCCGCGCCAATTGAATTTCCATTAATAATTGACCAATTTGCGGACTTCTGGGCATATTTAAATGTTCCATTAAATCATTGCCGCTAACTAATTGTGTCGGATGTGCAACTATATCGCCCGCATCAAGATAGCGATTAATTAATAGTGAAATCTCATCCATGGAAACTCCCACAGCTACAGCCAACACTGCTAAAACTGGAAATACTATTCCCACATCTCGAAATAAGAAATACTGTTCTCGCAAAGACATCTTAGAGATAGGTTGTGCTTGCAATTTTGGCAAATATTTCACAAGCTCGATCGCACTTTTAATCTCAGCATTGCTATACTTTAACCGTAGCAACTCAGTTTCAGCCATTGTCGGGTCAGAATCTGCCAAAATAGCCAACTTAGCCACAGCCAACAACGGCGTTTTAATCGTATCTCGAATCTGGCGCCCGAATTCCTTTGCTAATTCCGGGTAAATTGCCGCTAATTGGTCAGCAGATTGGTCAATTTTGGTTAAAGTATCAAAACGGTCGATCGCACTTTCAAACCAAATCGAAAACAAACCATCTTCCCAACCGCGACAAATCCAAGGTACGCCGTTAGGATTGCTTAACAAATAACCCAATTCTGTCCGCACCCGTTCCACCGCTACCCGACTCAACAACGGTGCTAATTCGCGAATCGCCGATTGAGTTTCCGCTTCGATCGCAAAACCCAACTGCGCCGCTTGACGGTAAGCTCTTAATAACCTCAGCGGATCATCTTCCAAATTGGCGCGGGAAATCATCCGCACCAAACCCAGCCACAAATCAGTTTGACCATCCACAGGATCGATGATTTCTCCGGTAAAAGGATTGCAGGCGATCGCATTAATCCGAAAATCCCGACGCCACAAATCCCCCTCCAGACTCCCCCCTTCCGCCTGCGCCAAATCCACCGTACCGCCCGCAAACACCACCCGTGCAATTTGGCGTTCCGCATCCAACAAAACAAACCCTGCTTTGGTGCGATCGGCAATTTTTCGAGCAGTCTTCACTGCCCGTGTTAGCATAACAAAATCTAAATCAAAATAAGGCGATCGCCTCCCCAGTAACGCATCCCGCACCGCACCCCCCACCAAATAAGCAGGTGGCGTCAGCAGTTCCAAATCAAACGGCCAAGAATCAGGAGATAATGTAGGTGGCAAACTATTCGACATCGCAACAAAAATAAATAAACTTACAACCATAAAACTCTGGTTACGCTAGATTAACAGAAAGCTCGAAATTCACCAATTTTTTTGAAATGCACAGAGGATATCAAAGATGTGTATTTGTGTTAACTGCCATTATGTAGACCGCTGCTTCACCTACCACGCCGTAGAAGGACAGCACGAACAGCCTCACCTCACCGAAACCCCCGATTTCGACCCCGTAGAACCCACAATCAACGTCAACATCCGCCCCCGCCAAGAAGAAGTAGAAATGGAATGGGATGTAGTCGGCTGTGAAAGTTTCAAGCAAGAAATCGGAAAATGGGCCAAATTGCGGCCGGGCGAACTTGTACCGACTTAAGTCAGTAGTCAGTAGTCAGTAGTCATTAGTCAGTAGTCAGTAGTCAGTAGTCATTAGTCAGTAGTCATTAGTCAGTAGTCAGTAGTCAGTAGTCATTAGTCATTAGTCATTGGTAATTGGTTATTTTTTCGTCGCTTGGAGCTGCCAATAACCAATTCCCAATTCCCCAATTCCCCATTCCCAATTCCCCATTCCCAATTACCAATCAATAATCTAAAATATAAAATATAAAATCAAATGAGCTATTGCTTAAACCCAACTTGTCAGCATCCGCAAAACCTCGGTGATGCAGAATTGTGCGAAAGTTGCGGCTCACAATTATTGTTAACTCCAGACCCAAAAGCCTCCCCAGCATCTCGCTACCGTACCATAAAGCCGATCGGACAAGGCGGTTTTGGTCGAACATTCCTAGCAGTAGATGAAACCAAACCCCAGATTTTTCCCCAGTGCGTCATCAAGCAATCCTTACCCCAAAAAAACCCCGCTGAAAAAGCCGATCGACTATTTCACCAAGAAGCAGCCCAACTACAAATATTAGGCAAACACCCGCAAATTCCCGAATTATTAGCACATTTTGAACAAAACGGCAGACAATATTTAGTACAAGAATTTATAGACGGCAAAAACCTAGCTCAAGAACTAGAACAAAAAGGAGCATTCACCGAAAATCAAATTCGACAAATCCTCAATGATTTATTACCAGTGCTCCACTTTGTCCACAAATCAAAAGTCATTCACCGTGACATCAAACCCGAAAATATTATTCGTCGCCGACTCTCCCCAACCCCTTTACCACCACTAGAAAATTCCTTTCAACCATCTCCGTTTCAAAAAGATATTGTTCTCGTTGATTTTGGTGCCGCTAAAAAAGTAACAGCACCGGGGTTGCAGCCAACTGGTACAATTATCGGCAGTGCTGCTTATACGGCCCCAGAACAACTGATGGGTAAGGCAGTTTTTGCCAGCGATATCTATAGTTTGGGTGTCACCTGCATTCATTTGCTGACTCAAATTCCCCCCTTCGATTTGTTCGACACCACCGAGGATGCTTGGGCGTGGCGAAATTATTTGAAAACCGCTGTTAGCGACGATTTCGGCCGCATCCTCGACACCATGCTCCAAAGTGCCACCAATCGGCGCTATAGTTCAGTATCAGCCGTCATCCGGCAATTAAACCCCAAACCGGTATATTTAGAGGCTTCGCCTGTTTTAGACGCGCCGGAGGAACCCGCAGAACGGGTGCTGACACCTGCGCCCGGTGTGTCCCTGTTCAGTCCCCAAGAGCACGCCGCAATTCAACAAGCTTTGCAAGAGGCGATCGCCCCATATAATGTCATAATTCAAGTTAACCAAGCCAAGCACAAGCTGAATATCGTCATCAACAGAACTCCAGACAATCCCGTTTATTATCCGCACTTAGCTCAAATAATTACCACCAGACTCACCGATTTGCAGTTAAATAAAATTGCAGCCGTGAAGTTGTTGGGCAGAGTTAACAATTCCCGCGCGCCAGAGTGGCAGCAAGTATTGCAAATTGACCCAAAGATTAAGTTAAGAAATAAAATCATTCGGCTGCACCATAATAAATTAGCTAAACGAATCGCGCCCCTTGCTACCCAAGATTTTTGGTTGCCAAAGTTGCAAACAAAAGAGTTTTGGATAGACTTACTGATGTTTAGCTTAGTTTGGTTTATCTTTGGCTCTCAAATAGTGATTTTTAATGCTATGTTTGCCCTGATAATTTCAGTGGCTTTTATGTTCGTCAAGTATCAAGTTTCCCAAAATAAAGAATTTGCGAATAACAATTTATTTGCAACTTTAGTATTGTTGTTTCTGATGGCCGGAAGCATGGGAAATTCCAGGATTTTAAATACGGGAATATTTGGCTTTCTTTTGGCTTGCTTAGTTGTAGCTTCTCCTCTGTTTTTTATTAAGGAAAATTATCAATAAATAATGAATAGCCATCCCAAATCCGCAACATCAGTTAAAAAATACGGCTTAGCCTTGCACACAGCCAGTCGCGAACTTGGTTTCGCCATCAGCAATTTTGCCGGTGAATCTCGCTGTGCAACTTGGAATTTGGATCGGGATTTAGCAACTCATTTGCACCAGTATTTAGTTGAGTTTATTCAGCCACAAACTTGGGCGGATTTGGCTTTTATTGCAGTTGCTAAGGGGCCTGGAGGTTTCACGGGGACTCGCATTGGTATGGTGACGGCGCGGACTTTGGCTCAACAGTTGGATATTCCGATTTTTACTATTTCAACTTTGGCGGCTTTTGCTTGGGCACAACCCCCCCAACCCCCCCTTATTAAGGGGGGGCTTTTGGAATTGGAACCGCCCCTACACTCAGGGAGGCTTTTGGAATTGGAACCCCCCCAACCCAGGGCGGGCACGCACCATCCACCGCCCCTACACTCAGGGGGGCTTTTGAGAGATGATGTCGCGGTGCAAATGCCTGCACAGCGCGGTCAATTATTTGGGGCTGTTTATTCAGTTAATCAAGATTCGGGTTTGAATGAGTTGTTTCCTGATACGGTGATGACTCCTGAATCTTGGCAGGAAAAGTTGGATGGTTGGGGTAATTCTTATCAGTTGATTGAAGCGACTAGCGGGTTGGGTGCGTCTGTTTCTAGTGTATTAGAATTGGCTTATTTGGAGTGGCAAATGGGTAGTCGTCCAGATTGGTCGGATGCTTTGCCTTTTTACGGTCAACATCCGGTTAAGGGTAACTAAATATTGGGGGGATTCGGAAATTGGTAATTAGGGATAAGTGATGTTGACTTTTAGCCAATCTAATCCGAGATCCAGGTTGTACGTATGGTTAGTGACGTTTCCGGCATTAGCCACCACAGCCTTTTGAAGAATAGATTTTTGCAATGGCATTCTCAGCGGTTCAGCAAAGCTCTGATCGGCAGCAATTTCTACCTCAAATCGATGGGCTTCGTCACTAGGATACGTTGTGGCATATATACCAATCTCACCTGAGACTTCATTAAGTTCCGAAACTAGGGCAGTTGCCGCTTTCCACCATTTGTAAGCTGCCTTGGTTGCCTTAGAATTGCTTCCATAAGCATTCCAGATCAGGATGGTTGTGATTGCTGACTGCCTAATCTGACAACACATAATCTTAGCTACGTGGAGATGTTCGTCCAGCGTGAAGCCTTTATATGGTCTGGGTAGATTCAGGGGTAAACAAAGTTTTCCTGATGGTTGTTCATGAAATTCTTCTAAACATGGGTTTCCAGGCTCTGCCTGGGAACCAGTGATAGCAACCGCCAAGGCGATTAAGGCAGTAGGGGCTCTCGCATTCGGGCCCAAAATCCTTGAGTAAAACCCATAAATTATCTGCCCGAATGCTTCGCCCTTACCCCAAAGTTATGCCTTAACCACCTTGGCGGTTGCTATAAAATTCCTGTAGGGGCGGGTTTTACCAACAATAATTGCCTAAAACTAATAATATACTAAACCCGCCCCGGCCTTTATATCATTGTCGATCGACCGGACACGATCTGATACCAAATTAGGCTAACACTCTTATTTGAGAACCCCGACTTCTTAAATAAGTCGGGGTTCTGGGTATTATGTAAAGGTTATCGCCCGCTAGCTAAAACCTCTCGCAATTTGCGATCGCTCCGCGCTTTATCCGAAAGTTGGGGAGTCGCCATCCGCAACACAAAATCCAGCAGCCAAGGCGCAATTCGGTGACACCAAACTGCTAAATGACTTTGATATCCTACCAAGATTTCCGGCGCATCTTTGTGCAATCCCGCCACCAGCGCTAGGGCAACTTTTTCGGGAGTTGTCGGCACCACCCACCGAAATTGCTCCAAGTCTCGCACCATGTCGGTATCTGTTAGCGAGGGTAGCAAAGCTGTGACTCGAACATTGTACGCTGTCAACTCGCTGCGTAAAGCTTGGGTGAAGCCCAAAATGGCAAATTTAGTAGCAGAATAAGTTGCCATTGTGGGAGCCGCAATTTTGCCCATCAAGCTCGAAACATTGACAATTGTTCCGTCTCTTTGGGCCGCCATTCTCCTGGCTATTAAGCGCGTAACTGTGTAAGTTCCCAGTAAATTTAAGGCGATTTCTTCCTCGATCAATGGGACTGGGGAACGTAAGAATGATGCTTGGTGCGCGACACCTGCACAGTTGACTAGGAGGTGAATTGGGCCGCAATCTCGCCACGCTTGGGCGATCGCAATATTCACTGCTACCGACTTAGTTAAATCTAAAGCTAATGGCACTGCTTCTACACCAAAAACTTCGATTTCAGTCGCTAATTCAACTAATTGCTGGCGATTGCGCGCCACAATCAACAAACGTTTGATGCCTTGTCTGGCTAATTCCAGGGCGATGGATCGCCCAATTCCGCGAGAAGCCCCTGTCACAAGAGCTGTTTTTCCTTGAAGCTGCATAGATTTAACCCTCTGGATTTGAAGTGCTCACCGAGTACGGAGTTATAAGTTGTGAGTTGTGAATTTTGTGGAGTTAACTCAAAACTTTTGAATCGACAACGTACCCGTGAGTTGAACTAAACTTTGATGTGCCAGAAATTTGTCAGGAATCTGATAAGTAAACCTCATTCAAGCAGACAAACTTGAGGTGGGAAAACCCGGTGAACAATTATACCAACTTTGGCTGAATTTGCCTCTATCTTGAGTCCGCGCAGGCGGACTTTGTGTGTGTAGCCGCGAATTTTATTCGCCGGGAATTCATCGGATATTCGCCGGGAATTCATCGGGAATTTGCCGAAAATTCATCGGGAATTCATCGGGAATTTGCCGAAAATTCATCGGGAATTCATCGGATATTCGCCGGGAATTCATCGGATATTCGCCGGGAATTCATCGGGAATTCATCGGGAATTCATCGGGAATTCGCCGGGAATTAACCGGGAATTTATCGGATATTCGCCTGGATTGGCGGTGTTTTCCTGTGTAGCCGGTAATTCTATTCGCCGGGAAAAAACAGAGGATTTTTGAGCAATATAGAGCATAAATTTCACGCCTCCTATATACGAGAATTACCTCTCTACACACACCTTAACAACTAGAAGCTAAAGCGGCAACAATTTTTAATAAATGTTCCGCAATACTTCTTTACAATCTGCTCATACAGCATTTTTCCAAGTACCATGAAACCCTAAAGGTATGACACTAGGCAATTCTAGCTGACAAATAGGAGCGCGATCGAGCCCGTCGCTGTCAAAGATCCAGACTTCGCTTTTATCAGAATTGCCGTCGTAAACAACTGTTACTATCCAACCTTTCTCGGACGAAATATCTGGAACGTAGATGGGTTCTGCGGGATAGCGATTTTCGCCACAGTCGGCAATTGTGAGATTGCGGTTATGGGTATCGAAACGGGCGATCGCACCATAACGTTCCGCTACAATATCTACTTGAGGTCGATACATTGCCACATAAATATAGCGGGAGTCTTGCCCTACTTCGGCCGCGGGTACGATGGGAAACTCGCAAGGTTTATCCAACAATTCTTCTATTCCTGTCACTTTCGCCGTTAGAGGATTGAGATGCACTCGGCAAAGAGTACCCTCTGCATCGGTGTGAGTTTCACCAGTCGCTACTTCTTTCAGTCGCTGATTAGTTGTAAAATCAGCAAAGCGGACAAAATCAACTGCCACCTCACCATCTTCCTTGACAAAACCGTTAGCAAAATGCCACTGAAACCAAGCCTCGGTTTCGCCGCGACTAACTAAAGATAGAGTTTCCGAGTCAAAAACTAATATCTGCGTTCCTAATTCCGGTTTCCACTTAAAGGACTCGCTATAACTGCTAATTCCCGCTAACAATGGCAAAAAATTGACTTGCACCGGCGGTACAAAAAATATCAAATACTTTCCCGCAAAAACATAATCGTGGAGCGCATAAATTCCATCTAAGGTAACAGTTGATTTTTGTACGACTTTGCCAGTAAAATCGCTTTTATACAGATTTAACTTTGTAGTCGCACCATTGGCAATTCCAAAGTTGAAAATATTCCCAGTAATCGGGTCGCGCTTGCAGTGAGCGGAATACACAAAGTTACTATCTAAACTGCCTAAATCGTCCATTCCCAAAGTTTCCAGAGTTTGCAAATCAAGGCGGTGAGGCGGGCCACCTTCCCACAATGCCAAAAGGCGATCGGGCAAAGCTAAAACAGAAGTATTGGCAGCATTTTTAACTGTTTTAGTCCACCGCAACCACACAGGGCCCGGTGCTGTCATGCCGTAATTACTGTAGAGAAATTTATCAGCTTTTTCCTCAGCTAGATATCCCCCTGTTTGCACGTAGCGATAAACAGCACTAGCACCGCCATCAGTAAAATGTACGGCCAAAATTGCACCATCCCCATCAAACCAATGTCCCACAGAAACACCTCCGCGTTCCAAACGAGCAGGCCCGTTGCGGTAGAGACTCCCGCGAAATCCGAGGGGAATTTTGCCACTTTTAACTGATAGTTTAGTCAGCGGAAACTCGGTAGCGGGACTGGCGAAAGGTTTCGCCCAAGATTTTTTAGCTGATATTTTACTGTCTGTTTTCATGGAAGAATCACAAAATTAAACTAAGCTAATATCAATTTTTTATGCGGCTGCACATATCTCGATTCCCCCTAGCCGAGGGCGGGCAGTCTTGGCACCCCCCTACATTCGGGGGGGACAAGATTCCGATCGAAGTCCCCCTTCTTAAGGGGGATGCGAGGGGGATCGAGATATGTGCAACGACCCATTAAATTGGTATAACATACATTTCATTATACAATCATAAAGTCAATCATTTAATCACTATGGTTATACCCCGTCGCTATCTGCTCCGAACTTTTGGACTAACTGCTATTGGTACTCAATTATTACCGATCGCCCAATCCAATATCTTACCCAAATCCCCAACTCCTATCTTACCACGCCGCCTGCGATTAGGTGATACTGTAGCTTTAATCAATCCCGCCGCCTTCGCCTACGAAAAGGAAGTTAAACCTTTTTTAAAAGCGACCGAACTCTTGGGTTTAAAAATTAAATTGGGAGAACATTTTTACGAGCGCTACGGCTATTTAGCTGGTAAAGATGCCGACCGCGCCGCCGATGTCAATAACGCCTTTGCCGACTCCTCAGTTCAAGCTATTTTCACTGGTATGGGCGGCTGGGGATGCGGTCGCATCTTGCCACTTCTCAATTATAACATAATTCGTAAAAATCCGAAAATAATTATCGGCTTCAGTGATGTGACATCGCTATTATTAGCTATTCATACTAAAACTAATCTCGTTACATTTCACGGACCTTTGGGTGTATCTAGCTGGAGTTCTTTTACAGTAGATTATCTCAAAAAAGTTTTGTTTGAGGGTGCTGCTGTAACTTGCCAAAATCCTCAAAAAATGGATATAAAAACTATTAGAGAAGGGAAAGCTAGGGGAAAGCTGATCGGAGGGAATCTCTCAGTGATCTCAACTATGATTGGCTCCGGGTATCTGCCAGATTGGCAAAACAATATTTTGTTTGTTGAGGAAGTTGGCGAAGAAGTTTATCGCATCGATCGAATGTTGACTCAACTCAAGTTAGCTGGCATTCTGGATCAAATATCCGGTTTTATTTTCGGACAATGTACCAAGTGTGACCCCGAAACACCGAAGGAATCTCTAACCTTAACTCAAGTTTTGTCGGATCATATCCGCCCCTTGAAAATTCCTGCCTGGTACGGTTCGGCGATCGGTCATATTCGAGATAAGTTCACTTTACCCATCGGTCAAGAAGTTGAAATTGATGCACGTTATGGTACAATTAGATTGTTAGAGTCGGCTGTTAATTAAATCTGGAATTAGTGCTCGATATTGGCGAGGCAGAGCCAAAGCATCGGGAACATCTCTGTTTTGCAAATATATTCGTAGGGGTTCTCGCATTGCGGCTGTAAATCTCTGGTTATCACTAATAAATTGTCTGCCGCAATGCTTCGCCTATGCAAAATCGGGATGCTCCCAAAGCATCGGCTTTCCCAGGAAGAGCCTGGAAACGAGACAATCATACAAACATAAGCTCAGGATTATTGTGAAAAACACCAAAAGATTTATTAATTCAATATCAGCAATTTTCTTGGCAATATTTTGTCTATTACAACTCAATGTTGGTGTAGCAATCGCAGGGGAAATTGCCAAAGACAACGAGATTTATCAGCAGCGCACCATCCACAATCCCGATGGAATAGGTAAATTTTATATGGGTCGAGAAATCGCTAAAGTCATGGGATATGAAGGGGCTGGGTGGCTGGAAAGACCTTCTCGCGGCATGGAAGAAAAATCAGGCAGATTAGTGAATAATCTCGATTTAAAACCAACAGATATTGTGGCAGATATTGGCGCGGGAACCGGATATTTCAGCTTTCGGATTGCACCCTTGGTTCCACAAGGAAAAGTTTTTGCCGTGGATGTGCAGCCGCAAATGCTAAAATTTGTAGAATTGAATAAGATTGAGAAAAATATCTCTAATGTTGAGCCAGTTTTGGGTAGTATCACTGACCCGAATTTACCAGAAAACAGTGTAGATTTAGTTGTCATGGTGGATGCTTATCACGAATTTGAATATCCGAGAGAGATGATGCAAGGCATTGTCAAGGCGGTGAAACCTGGAGGACGGACAGTATCCATCGAGTATCGAGGCGAAAACCCCTTACTGCCGATTAAAGGTTTGCACAAAATGACGCAAAAACAAGTAAAAAAAGAAATGGCAGCGGTGGGTTTAGTTTGGAAACAAACTAAGGAAATGTTACCTCAGCAGCATTTAATGGTATTTGAAAAAAAAGCTTAGTTGTGAGTGATTAGTCATCGGTTTGATGTAGTTTATACTATTAAACAACGTAGAAAAAACTATGAAGTGCGAATTGTGCGATCGCGAAATGGAAGCATTAACCGCCCATCACCTGATACCCAAACAAAACACCAAGCGAAAAAACGCAGATCCCAGCCCGACAATCGACATTTGTTCTGCTTGTCACCGCCAGATTCACTCCCTATTTGACAACAAACACCTAGCCGAAGAGCTCAACTCCCTGGAAAAGCTCAAAAACGACCCTCAACTCCAGAGATTTATCTCTTGGGCTAAGAAACAAAAAACTGATAAACGTATTCAAGTACGTGGTAAAAAAGCTTAATCTTTCAAATTCCCGACGGACTACCCAACTACTATTATGAACCCAACTCCCATCGAAATTGCGAAAGATCGATCGCTCATTTTCAAAAAATTCCTCCAAATCGAAATAGATATCCAAGCTAACTCAGACAAACAAGCATTTTTAGACTGGGGGATTCAAAAATCTGCTTACCGCAAAGAAATTAAAAACTATCCCGATTACCTCAAGCAAAAACCAGACGGTGTAAAGTTCATTAGCTACATTCCCCCAGCCAATAACCAGCTCACATTTAGCCCCTTTCCGAGTCTGGGAGTCATGCCTCAAATTGACACTCAAGCTTTAAACTTTATCCACGAAGACATCAAACAAGCCTGTGTTTGTATTGGCACTTTTGTGGATGGTAAAATCCAGGCGAAGTGGCTGGGAAAAAATGCACTTACCAAAGCTCAGTTTTGGAGTGGTACTAAAATTATTCCCCTAATCAATACCGTCTGTCAAGTAAATATCAAATATCCCGACTGCGACATTAGTAACTGTACGATCGGAGATGTTGATGGGCAACAAAAGGATATTCCCTTTGATGATTTAGCCGCCGACATGATTAGCTATACGGAAAATATCGCAACTTCCAACTCCTTGGCGGCGATGTTCAAACGCTTTGATACTCGTGTAGGACTCGAACAGTGGCTGAAGAAAACCACGGGCAATAATGACCTCATTTTTCGCAGCGACTACGGCGACGATCCGTTTATTGAAAATCCCCAAATTTTTGATAAAATCAAACAAAAAGTGGTACTCACAGCCGCTGAAAATAGCCCTAAACAAGATAATCTTGTATGCGCCTACGATCTGACTAAGTTAGTTTCAATGTTAGGATGGCACTACAATCTGGAACAGCGATCGCGCTTGCGAGGTGCTCAGTGGAACAGCCTCAAAAGCATTATTAAAGCCATGGGAAATGACACGGCTCGATATGGAGATCAAGCAATTAAAACTTTGGGGATGGATGGCGTCATCACTTCTCCAGTAATTATCTCGAAACTCGGCCACGGAGTCAGCTCGATTAGGGGAACTATAGAAACAGTTTACCTGGCTTTGATGTGGTTTGTGGACGATCGGCCAAAGGCGGGTGGAAAGCCAGCCAAACTCAGAACTTTAGCTTTGACTTTGCGGGGTGTAAAAACTTTAGATGGTTCTAAGAGTACCGATAGTTTGGCGATCGAACTCGATGCTAGAATCTGCGCCGAAGTTACGGAAATTCTCCGCCGATTGTTTGCTGAAGAATTTTAAACAAGGGCGATCGACTAATTAGCAGAGCCATGAAATTTGCGGTAAAGCATCGCCTTCACCGGCTCTCCTCCCCGCAAATGTCGCTCTGTAACTGAGGCTACTTCTTCAGGACAAACAGCGCAGTACCAAACCTCTTCTGGCATCACTAACACCATCGGTCCACTGCCACATTGTCCCAAACAACTACTAGCAACCACCGCCACTGCTGAGGGTGACAAACTCTGAAAAGCCGCCAGTACCTTGGCTGCACCTTGCTTGCGACAAGTGCGGTTTTGACAAACCAGAACTCGCCGAGAAGATTCGATAATTTTCATAGTTTTTATTTGACAATAATCTCAATATATGCTATTTTTTTATCATGGGAATAGGTGCGAGCATATAACTATTCTCCTGTCAGGGAGCTACGCATTTACTAATTCCCAGACAGAAAAGGAAACATCTATGCCCTAGACCCTAGACCCTAAGCCCAGGAATACCTGAGTCCTTGGTTACTTTTAATTTGGTGACAAACCTTTGGAAGTTAACCATTGTCGATCGAACAAACGCGACTGATAGCGAGCCCCACCATCGCACAGTACAGTCACAATCCTATGTCCAGGCCCCATTTGCTTCGCCAAAGCCACAGCAGCCCCCACATTAATCCCCACAGAACCCCCCATAAATAGCCCTTCTTTTCTCAACAATTGGTAAACCACCCGAACGGCTTCAGTATCATCAATTTGGATCGCATCATCTACCGGAGCATTTTCCATATTTCTCGTAACCCGACTGGTGCCAATTCCCTCGGTAATCGAACTACCTTCAGTCTTAATTTCCCCGGTTTTAAAATAACTGTAAAGCCCGCTACCCATCGGATCTGCCAAGACAGTTTTAATCGCAGGATTTTTCGATTTCAAAAACATCGCTACCCCAGCAAAAGTCCCACCAGTACCCGTTGCAGCCACCCAAGCATCAACTTTACCCTCCGTTTGTTCCCAGATTTCCGGGCCAGTTGTCTCGTAATGAGCTTGGCGATTTGCTAAATTGTCAAACTGATTCGCCCACACGGCATTTTCCATTTCCGCTGCTAATCTTCCCGACAATTTAACATAATTATTTGGGTCTTTGTAGGGGAGAGCCGGAACAGTCCGAACTTCCGCACCCAAGGTTCTCAAAGCATCTATTTTTTCTTGGGATTGAGTGTCAGGAATTACGATTAAACACTTGTAACCTCTGGCGTTGCAAATGTGGGCTAAACCGATGCCTGTATTGCCAGCAGTCCCTTCTACTACAGTTCCTCCTGGTTTGAGTAAGCCTTTTTCTTCTGCATCTTTAATGATGTATAAAGCAGCCCGGTCTTTAACCGAACCGCCGGGATTGAGAAACTCTGCTTTGCCGAGAATTTCGCACCCAGTTTCATCGCTGAAGCTGTTTAATCTAATTAGTGGCGTGTTGCCTATTGTGCCTACAAAACCGTTTTTGATATCCATGCTGAGTTTACCTAAGTGGTTTCCTGTGAACTTTTCGATTCCACAGGTTTCTCGAACTGAAACTTTATTACTAATTATAGTTCTGAAATCTGACGAATTGGTTTGGGAATCAGCACGACTCAACTCCTACCAAACTTTACTCATATTCAGAACAAATCCGGGTAAAACGGGATCGCCACTGACTGTCGCCGGATTTTCCAAACATTCCTCTGGCAAACCGGGACGGTAAATGTAAACTCTGCGATTTTTGCGATCGATTAACCATCCTACCTGCACTCCAGGTTCTCTCATATATTCTTGCATTTTTTCTTGCAAGGGCTTGAGATTGTCCGAAGCAGACCTGAGTTCAACTACAAAATCCGGGCAAATAGGAGCAAACTTTTCCTTTTGTTCCGGTGACAAAGCATTCCATCTTTCCAATTTAATCCAAGCAGCATCCGGCGACTTTTCTGCACCTGTGGAGAGAGTAAATCCTGTACTCGAAGTAAATGCTAAACCTGTACCGTCTTGTTCTGCCCAAACCCACAGAGGCCCAAATATATTACCTTCTCGGTTTCCCGTCTCCGAACCCGTAGGGGCCATAATTAGCAATTCTCCCGATTTGTTTCGTTCAATGCGTAATTCACTATTGATTTGACAGAACTCGAAAAACTGGTCGTCTGTCATTTGCAATTTTGGCGGTATTCGCAATACGATTGTTGATGACAGCATTTTGCCTTTCCTCAAATCTCAATTATTAAGACAATAGTGCAATTTTTATGTTTGTAGTAAGGACGGTCGTCCCTACTACAAACCTGTGGGTAAATTTAACCTATTTATTTGGCTGAGGAGTCATCCGTAAATAAGGCTTAACTGGGGTGTAACCTTTGGGAAATTTCTCGGCCAACTCTTGGGGGTCGGTAATGGAAGGTACAATTACGCAATCGTCGCCGTCTTTCCAATCTACGGGAGTAGCAACGCTGTATTTGTCCGTAAGTTGCAAGGAATCAATTACCCGCAGAATTTCATTGAAATTCCGTCCCGTACTCGCTGGGTAAGTAATGCTCAAACGCAATTTCTTTTGCGGGTCAATTACAAAAACAGTGCGGATTGTTAAGTTATTTAACGAGTTAGGATGGATCATATCGTAAATGTCTGAGACTTTGCGATCGCCATCTGCTAAAATTGGATAATTGAGGGTGACTTTTTGAGTTTCCTCAATATCTTTAATCCAGCCCATGTGAGAATCTACATCATCGACACTCAGGGCAATGGTTTTGACACCGCGCTTGTCAAATTCAGACTTCAGACGGGCCACCGCACCTAGTTCTGTAGTGCACACTGGAGTATAATCCTTCGGGTGGGAAAACAACACAACCCAGCTATCGCCAGCCCAGTCGTAGAAATTGATTTCTCCTTCGGAGGATGCTTGGGTAAAGTTGGGAACTGTATCGCCTAATCGCAGAGACATAACTGATTTCCTCTAATTGTATTTAAGGACGGTTCTCTATCATCTCACAATGGTCCGGTTTCTTGATCGAACTTTACATGATTTTAAACTTTTTGGTCCTGCGATCGCCAATTCGACTATCCAGATGGTTTATATGTGCTCTGTTTCTACCACACTCGCAATATTTCTATGCTTTACTTTTTGATTAAGACAATACAGCCTATTTTAGTCCCCCTGTGTTTTGTGTCTGCCTGGGGCTTAATGTTTGTGCTATTTTCAAGTATTGGCCGTGCTGTCACCGACTCCCTGCGCCGAGCCCAACGTATGCACCAAATCCCTTGTGCTAATTGTGTATTTTTTACTGGCGACTACCACCTCAAGTGTCCCGTTCGCCCTACAATAGCCTTGTCGGAAGACGCGATCGACTGTCCTGATTATCGATCGCATTCCCGCACTTGGGGTTAAAAAAAATCTGACATTAGGATAGCGGAGTACAAAATGCTATAGCCTTTATCAGTTAGGTGGGTACAGGGTAATGGGTCATGGGGCATAGGGTATTACTAATTACCCATTACCAATTACCGATCTTACCTCATCTTTCTGAGAAAGGCTACATAATCTCTTTTTGTAACAACAACAGCACCTAACCATATGTACCGAGGGATTTCCTCTTTTTTCAAATTCCATACGGAGTTGCCATAAATTCGGAGATTCCTTGGCATTGCTCCCTCTAATTATTTGAGGAATTATCAGCTTTGTTGGTGGGTGCTGCTATTGACTTTTGATGAGACAGATTTGAGATTAAACAGCGTTTTACTCCTTAATATTCAATTTTGAACTTCGCTGTGGCATCTGTCAGAGAAGCTTTTTATTTGCTTCATATTGTTAATTTAGCACCTGGTTTGAAAAGTGCAACTACCTGCAACTAAACTTTACAAATAAAGGCAGCAGCAAGAGGGCAGAAGGTAAAGGATTATTAATAATGAGCTTGTGGGTATGAAGTTAAAATACTAGAGTCTGGCACTGCCTGCGATCGAAAAAAAGGGCATAATATTTGTATGAAAACAACCAAACTCATCAAACTGTGCGCCCTATCGCTCAGTATTGTTTTATTGTGTAGCAGTGCAGCCAAGGCGGAACCGACAGCCAACCCTCAGCCACAGCAGACTTATACCAACTCTGAGATTATGCAACAGTTGGTAAAGGCAAGAGTCGTCTATCTGGGAGAAACCCACGATCGCATCGAAGACCATCAAGCTCAACTGGTTATTATCCGAGAAATGCAGCGACAAAACCCGAAAATTGCGATCGCCCTTGAAATGTTTCAGCGCCCCTTCCAAAGCGTACTAGACCAATATGTAGCAGGTAAACTCACAGAAGAGGAATTGATTGAGCAAACAGAATACAATCAAAGATGGCGTTTTCCCTGGGAATATTACGCGCCGATTGTGCGATTGGCAAAAGAAAATAAACTGCAACTTCTGGCATTAAACACACCAACGGAAGTAACGAGAAAAGTTGCCACCCAAGGTTTAGAAAGCCTCACTCCCGATGAAAAAAAGCACATTCCACCACTCTCAGAAATCCGCACTGATAACGTCGCCTATCGAAAAATGTTACTAGAGATTTACCAACAACATCAAAAAGCAGAACAGGGAAATAGTAAGGCCTTTGAAAGATTTTTGCAAGCTCAAATTTTGTGGGATGAAACAATGGCTGAAAAAATAGCTGAATTTGTCAAAGCGAATCCCGATTATCAAGTTGTAGTGTTAGCGGGGACAGGACATCTTGTTTATGGTTATGGGATTCCTAGCCGTGTAGAAAGGCGTTTGGGAGTTGGTTTGGTAAAAGCGCGATCGATCTTATTTAATTTGCCTACAGAGACTTCGTTCTCTCCTTTGTCCGCAGACAAACCCATTGCCGACTATATTTGGAAACATTAATTGGTGATGAAGCCCTGTGGTTTGGAAATACAAAAATATCGTTTCCAGGGCGAAAGACTTTGCATTTATCTCCAAATTGTCTCCACAAGCATTATATTTAAGCCCTATGCTTGGCATTTAAAAACCTCAAACCGTTGATTTCTCGTTGGTTTGAGGCTTGTATAGTATAAGCGGACGGCGGGACTCGAACCCGCGACGTTCAGCATGGGAAGCGATAGGAAGGAATCTGCAAACCCTTTGTCCTGTAAGGAATTCTCACAAAATGTTTTTGCCGTCCGCTGTTTCCGTAGTCAAACCGTAGTCAATTTGGTAAGATTGGTCGATCGGGTTTGAGTAAAAATACATGACTAAAACTCCCAAATCGGGCAGCAAAGCTTCTTACGGTTCTGTGGTGGTAGCAACTCGTGAGGGTAGACTGCGGTTACAACTGCCGAGACATTTGTACGGGGGCGAGCAAAAATACCTGTCTTTAGGGATGGCAGATACCCCTGAAAACTGGGAACTGGCACAAGCTAAAGCACAGTTGATTGAATCTGACATCAAGTTCGAGCGGTTTGACCCCACACTCAAAAAGTACAAGTCACACACTCACTTGACTGTTGTTGAGACAATCAAGCCTAAACCGGAACTGACTCTAACTAAATTGTTTGAGAGATATTTAGAGTTCAAAAAACCTGCTGTCAAGCCCACAACTTTTCACTACTTAGTAACGAGTATTCAGGCTTATATTAACCGCTGTCCCTACCAAAGTTTGTCCGAAGATGATGCTTTGCAAATACGCGCGTGGCTGCTAGCCGATACTACTAACAGCATGACTAAGCGAGTTGTGACTTACGTGAATGCAGCGGTTGAATGGGGGATTAAATTTAAAATTATCACCAGGTTGTCCGCTTCCCCTTTTAACGGAATGGCAGCCGACTTGCCAAAACATAACTGGCAAAGCGACCCCGAACCTAACGCTTTTAGTCCAGAAGAAAAGGCGTTAGTATTAGAAGCTTTCAAAAACCACAAGGGGAATTGGAACGGCAGAGGCTATGGAGGGCAGAAGCTTTGCTTTTATTACCCTTTGGTGCAGTTTTGGTTCATGACTGGATGTCGTCCCTCTGAGGCTGTTGGCTTGAGGTGGCGCGATATTGCCTCCGACTTTTCTCACATTGTGTTTAACGGCAGTGTGCAGCATCCGGGCGGGATAGAGACTAGGGTTGATGGTAGTAAAAACAACAAGCGTCGTAGGTTCCCTTGCAATCAGGAATTAACCGAGTTTTTAAGAAATCTTGAACCGGAAAACTTGACGGACAAAAACAGTCTGGTTTTTCCTTCGCCCAAAAAGGGCGGGGCGATTAATTACAGCAATTTCACTATCCGCACTTGGCATAAGTTGGTTGACCCAATTACTGAGAAAACTCGCGAGATTGAAGGACAGCGGAAAACTACTACTCCCTACTCTTGTCGGGATACTTTTATCAGCGAACAAGTTGGCAAGGGTGTACCGAGTGCGGTGGTGGCTAAGTGGTGTGATACGTCTGAGAAAGTGATTAATTCTGTGTATTTAGACGGCAAAATTTTGGAGCATTTACGCCCGCTTTGATACTGTTAATATGTTGATTCTCTGGGCAACTTTTGCGACACTAAACTTTACAACCGAACTGTTGACAGTTTGCTGGGAAGCTGCGATCGTATGTAACTAAGGAAGATTGATGCGCGACTGATTAGCATTAGCAGTGCTAGCCAAGTCACGACTTCCCTAAACCGTTCTGTTCAACGTTTGGAGCCTAAATATAATGCCACATTCAGCCGATTGTCCCAAGGGACGATCGCAACTCTTAATGATTGAGTTGGCGGGGTTTTGCCATGACTGAACCCCCCATCAGCCACCGTCGCATTGACAAACTCAAAGCGATCGCCTTTGACCGTGGTTTCACCAATGAAGATGCCAAACAGTTCGGGAAACTTAGCAAAACTGCTACATGGGAAGCATTGCTGGAACTGTACCTAGTTGACGATGAATCTCTTGAGACAGCAAGTGTAGACAGTGTAGACACCAATAAAGTTGCAAGTGTAGACAGTGTAGACAAAACATCTAAACCGCTTGACTTACAAGCTGTAGACAGTGTAGACACCCTCGACTGGACTAATGACGGCTCTTTCCCCGTCTGCAACTTTACCCGCCACAATTCCACCTTCTTTGACTGGGTTGATTTTGGACAACTCATCGCACTTGCACTCGCTTCTGTGGGGGTATTTGTGCTGGCTATGTCCATGTGGCGACAAATCAACCCCCTCAATCTATTCCCCCCAGTCCGCATCAACATTCAAATAGGAGCCAAATAAATGGGACGCATGAACAAAATCTTTAAAAATGACGAGAAATCGGGCGGTTTAGCTCATGGTAGCCACGCTATTAACCATTCCACCGTTTTAGCCCCAACCAGTGCCGACGCAATCAGTCCGCTAAATCCTGGGAAGTTCGCAGCAAGTGAACGCTCAGTCCCCATCATCGAAAAACCCCGCTACTTCACAGAAGAAGAAGCCGATGCGATGAAGACGCTGGCAAAGGAGAAAACTGAGGGCGCACGTCACGCCAAACGGGCTTATGAAGCTGCTGGCAAGATTGAGGAAGCCGATGCCAAAGTCCACAAACACCACCGTAAATATGAGGGCGTGGTTGCCGACAACGAGCTCGTAAAAAAGCGCGCCG